>CANCCE010000191.1 GCA_947374505.1 Comamonadaceae bacterium
TTGATGGCCGCCAAACTCAGGTTAAACTAGCTGCCTTGGAAGCGTGGCAGAGCGGTTGAATGCAGCAGTCTTGAAAACTGCCGAGGATGTGAGTCCTCCGTGAGTTCGAATCTCACCGCTTCCGCCAGGAAGACAGTAAAAACGCGCCCTCGGGCGCGTTTTTCATTCCTTCCCTGCATGACGGCAGACGCTGCGCGCCTATTCCGCCGTCATCCCGGAGACCTTGACCAAGTCCGCATAGCGGGTGATATCGGCCTGAATAGTTTTGGCGAAATCAGCCGGACTGCCGCCGCGAGCCTCCGAGCCAAGAGACAGGAGTTTTTCCTTCTCCTGGGTCCGTTGCAGGATCTTTCCAATTTCGGTGTTTAGCCGTGCGATCACTTCGGGTGGTGTACGGGCCGGTGCCACCAAACCGTGCCACTGGGTGAACTCATAGCTCGGGATCGATTCGGCGATGGCCGGGATGTCGGGCGCACCCGCCGAGCGTTTGGCACCGGTGACGCCCAGCGCGCGCAGCTTGCCATTGCGAACGTGAGGCAAGGTCGACAAAGTGGTGGCGAACGTGAGGTCCACCTGGCCACCGATCAAGTCGGTGAAAGCCGGGCCCGCGCCTTTGTAAGGCACATGCAGCCACTCCACGCCGGTCTTCATAGCGAACCAGATCGCCGCCATGTGCCCGGCGCTACCCGTACCCGCCGAGGCCAGGGTCAGCGTGCCCGGCTTGGCCTTGGCCAGTGCCACCAGTTCGGTGACATTGCGCGCGGGCAGCGATGGATTCACCGCCAGGGTCAATTCGAAAGTGGTGAGTTGAATGATCGGTGCGAAGTCCCGCACGGGGTGATAAGGCAAGCTCTTGTACAGCGCGGGGTTGACAGCCAGTTGGCCGGGCAGCACCAGCAGGATGGTGTAGCCGTCGGGCGGCGCGGCCGCCACGTACTGGCAGCCGACGATGCCGTTGGCACCCCCCTTGTTGTCCACAATCACTGGCTGACCTAGCGCCTGCGACAAGGGTTCAGCAATCAGCCGCGACACCACGTCCGTGCCGCCGCCCGGCGGGTAAGGCACCACCAGTCGAATCGGCCGGTTGGGCCAACCGGCCTGTGCACGGGCTGCTGGAGAAACAGCCAGCAGGCTGGGCAAGGCTGCACTCGCCAGGGCAGTCGCAACAAAACGGCGGCGCTCAATGTTTTTCATGCTTTGTTTCCAGAAAAGAAAGGGGCGTGGAGAGCGCTTGCGAACGGACTTGGCGCTCAGGGGTGGGACAGATCTGTGGCTCGCGACTTGAGCGTCGGGTCTGAGCGCAAGGCGCCCTTGAGCACCTTGTGCGTGGGCGTGTGCGGGAGGCTGTCCATGAACAGCACATAGCGCGGCACCTTCATGGGGGCCAGGTGGCGGGCGCACCAGTCGGCGATGTCCCGGGCGCTTGGGGAGGTACCAGGCTTGGCCACCACCACCGCAAGGATCTCGTCCTCCCCCAGTTCGGCCGGCACGGCAATGGCCGCGACCTCGGCCACATCGGGGTGCTCGCCGATCACCCGGTCCAGTTCGGCACCGGCAATGTTCTCACCGCGACGGCGAATGATGTCCTTCTTGCGCGACACAAAGGTGAAGTAGCCGTCCGTGTCGCGTGTCACCAGGTCACCGGTCAAGAACCAGCCATCGCGAAAAGCCGCGGCGGTCTGCTCCGGATCACGGAAGTAGCCCTTGGTCACGATCGGGGTGCGCACAATCAGCTCGCCGACGGAGCCGTCTGACACGTCGTGCCCTTCGTCATCCACGACGCGGCATTTCGCCCAGGGCATGTCGGGGTCCGGATGGCTGCCCGCCGGACCCATGGTGCCGGGCTTCTGCAGGCCACCATAGGGACTGCAGGTGACACCGGGGATCTCGGTCATGCCGTAGCCCGAGACAAAGTACGGCACGCCGAAGTCCTCCCTGAAGGCCTCCTGGGCACTCTGACGCACGCCATAAGCACAGCGCAGCCGATGCCCCGGGTGAAACTCACTTCGGGGTCGGGCTTTCAAAATATTGCAGGCTGCCTCGATGATGTTCACCACGGTGGCGCCGCTGGCCTCGGCCTGTGCCCAGAAGGCAGAGGCTGAAAAACGCGGCACGATGGCCATCGTCGCGCCGGCAGCCACCGTGCCAGACACCGAATAAAACAAAGCGTTCATGTGGAACATTGGCAGCACGATCATCAGCCGGTCTTCGGGCTGCACGTACATGCGCTCGACAAATGCCTCGCCGGCCAGCAAAAAGCTGCGCTGGCTGTGCATCGCGCCCTTGGGAAAGCCTGTTGTTCCCGAGGTGTAGATGATCACGCAGATGGACTCCGAGTCACCCTGCAGCGGCGGCGCATCGGTAGCATTGACCGGCGCGAGCAGGTCTTGCAGCAAGGGCGTTGCATCGCCGGTGGCATCCGGCACAGCGCCCAGCAAAAATATCCAGGGCGTCAGCCCGTGTTCCGCGCAGGCAGCTCGGGCGGTCTGCAGCGAGGCCGCATCGCAGACGAGGCCGGACAGCTGCGCATGGTTCAACACGTAGCCTGCTTCTGCAACGCCAAACTCCGGGTTCACGGGAACCAGTGTGGCCCCCAGGCGCGCCAGCGCGAACAGCAGCAAAACATGCGCGGGGTTGTTGCGCGCAACGATGCCAACGCGGTCGCCGGCCTTGACGCCTTGGCGGACCAGCAAGGTGGCAGCCTTTGCCACGTCACCATCGAATTCGCGCCAAGTGCGCGTGGCGCCCTCATACAAGTGAAACGCCTTGTTCGCGTGCACGGCGAGTCGGCTCGCGAACGCCCCGGCGAGGGTGTAGTCGTGCGCACTGTAGCGGCGCAAGACGTCCAGGGGCCGCATCAGCTGCGCCGGAACCCGGCTGTCAGCGCCGGACGCAGCCGTTTCACGCATGCGAGTACATCCGCTTGCCTGCCACCGGCAACTGCGCCTTCAAGATGACACCGTGCTCTGCCTCGGTGATGAACAGGGTCTTGTTGTCTGGTCCGCCAAAGGCCACATTGGTGGTGCGCATGCCAGCGCAGGATTTGATGCGCCAAATGGGTTCGCCGTATTTGGAAAATCCCCACACCGTGCCAAAGCCGGCGTGAACGATGAAGAGGTTTCCGTCCTCGTCCAGCGCCATGCCATCGGGACCGGTGGGGCTACCGGAGAGTTGAATAAACATACCCACCTTGCCGGCGCCCTTGTAGTCGGGCAGCAGCGGGATCACCAGAATATTGTTGGTCCGGGTCGCCGCCACGTAAAGCAGGTTTTCTTCCTTGTTCAACAGGATACCGTTCGGGCCGGCAACACCTTGGTAGAGCAGATCAAGCTGGCCATCGGCACGCAGGCGCCACACCCGTCCGCTCGGGTCGTTCAGCGCGCTTTGGCCTTGGTCGGTGAAGAAAACGTCACCATTGGCGTTGAAGATCAAATCGTTGAGGCCTTTGAAACCCTCATGATTGGGACGGTTCAGCACCACGGTCATGGCTGCCGTTTTGGGATCGAACGAGAGCAAGCCGAGCGCGTGGTCCGCCACGAACATGCGTCCATCCTTGTGGAACTTCAGTCCATTGGGCTCGCCATCCCATTCGGCAAAGGTACTCCATTCACCCGCTGGCGTGATTTTCAAGATGCGTCCATACGGGATGTCGACGCAGAAAAGATTACCTTCGCGATCGAAAGACGGACCCTCGAGGAAAGAATGGACGGGCCCGGCGCCGCGCTTGTCGACCCAGTGCGACGGATGGCCCATGCGACGAAGGCTGTCGGGCATGCGGGAGTGAATTTCGGTCTGGATGACGGGGGGTGCTGCGTACATAAGGCCTTAGGGAAAGGTTGAGGGAGAAGTTTAGAGAGGGATGAAAAAGGGGCGTTAGATCCCGCCGTCAGCAGGCGGCGGTGCGAGAAAGCCGGCCAGCGCAAAAGGCACCAACTGGTCCATGGCGGCCTGCAAATTACTCGCAGTGCAGGCACCGCCGGAATAATCCTTCAGCCGTCCAGCCTGCGAGCTGACCACCAGATAGCTGCCGACCATGAAATTGAAGCGCCAGTAAACGGTCTGAGCGGGCAAATGCGGGCAAGCAACACACAGGGCTTGCACATAGCGCTCGGTAGAAGGGCCAAACGCCTGGCGACGCAGCGCCAGTCCGGGGTCGCCCGCTTCACCGCGCAACTGCGAATGAATGCGCACAAAAGCGCGACCACCCTCACCTTGCTGCGCCATCTCCAATGCAGGGGTCAGAAAACTTCGCACCAGCACCTCTAATGGCACCTTGCCGGCGCCGAATCGCTCTTGCGCTGCGTCCAGCAGCAAAGTCCGTTGTGCAGCGATCACGTGCGCACGGCGCAGGAACACCTCTGAGAAAAGGTTCTGCTTGCTTGCGAAGTAGTAGTGCAGCAGGCCCTGATTGAACCCGCTTTGAGTGGCAATGCTGCGGAATGTACAGGCTGCATAGCCCAACTCTGCAAAGAGCAACTCAGCGGTATCCAGCAGGCGCTCCCGCACCCCGGATTTGGACGTCCGTGAACCTTGCGCGCCAGCATCGACATCGGCGACCGGGGTCGTGGAGGATGTCAGCACGTCGGCTGCCGACAGTTTAGTTGCTTGCATAACTAAGTGTAAGATGCCGTCAATTGCCGGTCAATACTTTTCGCACCGGCCTCCGGAAGCACACATGATCGATGGTCATTTTTCCTGGTTCGACCTGAAAACCGAATCCCCACTCGCCACATGGCAGGCGCACTGCCGCGAGGGTCGGCTGGCCTACCAGGCCACAGCCAGCGGGCGCGCGGTTTTCCATCCGCGGGTGGCAGCACCGGGCAGTGGAGAACCCCTTCAATGGCGAATCTCGACAGGTCTTGGAACCGTCTACGCCACGACGGTGGTTCGCCCGCGTGACGCTGAGCCCTACAACGTGGCACTGGTCGACTTGGACGAGGGCTTTCGCATGATGAGCCGTGTTGAAGGTATCGCTGCCCAAGACGTCACCATCGGCCTTCGGGTCTCCACACGGATGGTCGAGGAATCCGACGGCGTAACCCGCCCGGTGTTCGAACCGATGGTGCAGCCATGAACGGCCTAGTGCGCGGCAGCGTAGCGGTGGTGGGCGTGGCCGAGTCCGAGCTGGGCCAAGTTGCGCCCGGCACGACACCGCTCGATCTGATGGCGCAGGGCGTGGTGCGCGCGTTGGCAGACTGCGGGCTGCAGCTGTCCGATGTGGACGGTCTGTTTGCCGCCTCCACCCAGCTGCGCTTTACCACCATGGCACTGGCCGAGTACCTGGGCATCGTGCCCCGCTACCAGGACAGCACACAGATTGGCGGCTCGTCTTTCATGAGCCACGTGACCCATGCGA
>CANCCE010000192.1 GCA_947374505.1 Comamonadaceae bacterium
CAAGACCAAGCCTCCGCTGGCCTTGGTGAAGTTGCTCAAAGTACTTGAGCGTCATCCGGACTTGCTTAATGAGGTCAGAGCCGCCTGACTCCCGGACTTCGTCTCTGCGAGCGAAGCGCAGCAGGCCGACCCCGACTGCATGGATTGCCGCGCTGCGCTCGCAAAGACGCGGGTGGTGCTGCGAGCGTGTTCCGTCTCTGCGAGCGAAGCGCGGCAGCCCATGCTCATTTAGCTCAAAAATCAACACTATGATGGATGCGTAACTCGTACACGCAAACCAATGACCGCTTTCACTCCACCGACTGGCCGGCACATTGTGTGCTTTTGGAAGCAGAACGACTTGGGCTTGTGGGGTCGTCGGCCTGACCGCTGGATCGCTCAGTGGGCGCAGGATCCGGGCGTCGAGAAGGTGCTGGTTTTTGAGGCGCCGGTCGCCAGCACTTTGTTGCAGCAGTGGCTGCACTTGAGCACCACGCTGGACCGCACCAGTGCCAGCGAGTTCAAGCTGATGTTGAACCAGTGGTTGAGCAAGCATTTGGGGCAGTGCGACACGGCCAAGGTGCAGTACACAACGTATTTGGCCCCGGACGGCGAGAACGCCGCAGGCAGCGCTTATTTGCGCTGGGTCATGCAGCATGTAGAGCAGGCGCAGTTGGTGGCACCCACGCTGGTGTTGTGGCCAGCTTGTTTTGTCAACCCGGCTTTGATTCAAGCCATCGGGCCGAGCTCGGTGGTCGTGGACTTGGTGGACGACCAGCGCCTGTTTCCTGGCAACGAGTCGCAGGTGGCCAGCATGACGGCGCAGTACCGCAGCTTGATCGATTTGGCGGGCCGCGTGATGTCCAATTCGCCGGGTTTGATCGCGAGCTTTGAGGCTGAGTTTGGACGCCCCATTGAGCATGCGCCCAACAGTGCTTTACCGATGATGCCGAACCCGCAGCCTGCCAGCCCGGCACTGCTGGCGCAAGCCTGCGCTTTGAAGCTGCGACCGGTGGTGGGTTATGTGGGCAACATGCGGGGCCGCATGGACACGCCCGCGTTGTTGGCCGTGATGGCAAGGCACCCGGAGTGGGATTTTTGGTTCGTTGGCCAGACTCAGAGTTCAGGCTTTTACCAAGCCGCTAAGCAACTGCCCAATGGCCGGTTTTGGGGCGCGTTAGCGCAAGCCGATGCGCAGGCTGTGATGGCGCAATTTGACGTGGCGCTGATCCCTTTTAAGCAAGACGCTTTGGTGAACAGCATGAGCCCGATCAAGGCCGACAATTACCGCAGCGCTAATCTGCCAGTGGTGTCTTTGCTGGAGATGACGCCAGAGCACTTTGACCATGCGCTGGTGGCGGCTTTAACCCGTGCGATCGACCCATAACTAAACCCTATAAAGAGAGAAAATCATGTCCCATGGCATCGTGATCGATGACAGAGAGAATTTGTTTCATACAAAATACCTGCTGAAGGTAATTGATAAATAAAACCTAAAATGATAACGAGGGCTGAATTGGTCAATGGGGAAGGGCGCAGCTTCGCGGCACTTCAGCTCTTTAGCTATTCAGCTCTTTAGCTTTTTTGCTCTTTAGTCAGGCCTGCCTTCCGATGGCTTGAATCGCCGTCATTTACCCCTGTGACAGTGGGGGAGCAAAGGGGGACTGGTGATTTTTGTTTATTAAAAATCTGTTTGTTTTCAATGACTTAAAAGTCGCATGTAGGTACTGGGCCATCATGGGTGTGTGCCCGGACGCCCCTTTGCCCGAGCTGTCTGAATTAATTTTTTCCTTATGAATCAACGTCTTAGCCTAAATATATTTTGGCGTTGACCTTGCTTTTCCCTCACTCACCTTGAGGGGTTTGGGACGACGCCAACGAAACGCTCACGATACCACCTCTTCAGTAGGAAGCAGGCCATTCGCGTCGCCTCTTGGCGAGCCCGGCGTAATCAAATATTCGTTCTTTGATTGACTCCTGAGCGCCCACATGGGATGCAAAAGCGACAACATTTGGTCTTTTCCAAAACGCATGTGCAAGATCCCACCGGATTCATTATCTGCGGCCGCACCCGGACAGCCCTCCGGCTTTGACGTCAAAATCCGCGGCAAAAGGGCCGCGATAGCTGCAGCCGTTTTGTCGGAAGTGGCCAATATGACGGACGCGGACCTGCTTGGTGTCATCAGTGACTGCATGATGCACGAAATCAATCGGAGTTTTATTCTTGATCTCCAAGTTTTGGGGCCATCGTTATTGGATTGGGAAAAATCACACCGCGACAAGCTTGGTTCAGTGTGAAGCGGTGTCTAAGGGCGCGAAAACTCGAACTCAACCAAAGCTTTAGCCGTATGGTTTTTTTTGGCAGTTTATTGAAGCCTTTACCGCGAGCCAAGACGAGGGTTTCCCCGCTGATTGATGGCCGATCCACGGAGCGATACTTCGCATGATGCGATTGAAGTGCCTATCCGTAAAGTTAATTCTGCAATAGTCAATGAAGTCAATAAAAAATCACCGCTGAATTGATGAAGAATTAATTTTTTAAAGGACGATGTAACGATGATGATTCGACATATGCGGTTTAGCTTGGCATTTCTTGCTGCTGCAATTGGGCTTTCCCTGCCTTCGTATGCCCAAGAGTATCCGAGCAAGCTGATCACGATCGTTGTGCCTTATGCGCCCGGCGGAAGCACAAACACCTGGGCGCTCATGCTTGCGACAAAACTTCGGGAGAAGTGGGGGCAACCTGTCATCGTCGAAAATCGAGCCGGTGCCAATGGCAATATCGGCGCGGCAGCGGTCTACAAGGCGGAGCCGGACGGCTACACACTCCTCTTGACAGCCCCCGGGCCTCTCGTTATCAATAAAAGCCTTTACGCCAAGCTCGACTACGAACCAGACGCATTTGCGCCGGTTTCTCTCGTACTGATGGCTCCCAACGTGCTGGTCGTTAATCCTAAGGTAGGCGTGAATAGCGTCAAGCAATTGATTGCTCTCGCCAAGTCCGATCCGAAGCGGCTTAACTATGCGTCACAAGGAAGTGGCGCCACCTCGCATCTTGCCACCGAATCTTTCAAGATGGTGGCGGGCGTGAACGTCACTCACATTCCCTACAAAGGCAGCGGACCGGCTTTGGTGGACCTCATTGGAGGGCAGGTGGACATGATGTTTGCGGAAATCAGCACGGCACTCCCGTTTATCAATGCGGGCAAGCTGCGTGTTCTCGCGGTGGGTAGTGACAAACGCAATCCAGCTTTGCCGGATGTTCCCACCGTGTCCGAGACCCTGCCGGGATTTTTCTCCGCAACCTGGACTGGCGTGGTCGCTCCCCCAAAGACGCCCCAGCGCATCACCGAGAAGCTTTCCGCGGCGATTGCCGAAGCCATGAAGCATCCGGATGTTGTGAAGAGTGCGCGTGACGCAAGTGTGATCGTGATAGCCAGCAATCCCGCTGACATGGCGAAATTCACCAAGCAAGAAGCGGAGCGCTGGGGACGCGTGATTCGCGCCACCGACACGAAGCTGGATTAGCTCGGCTCGAGCACGCTTGTCGGCGCGCCTTGTTTTGACGAACGAGCCTGTCACTTAACGCAGCAATACCGGGAAACCGGAGTCCCGCTGATCACAAAAAGAATTCTCATGAGCGAACCGATTTGGAATGAATTTTTGACCGAGCGCGACAAGCAAGTATTCGCCGCCAGCGGTTTTGGTGCGCGCCAAGGCTTCGGCAAGCGGCCGGTTCTTCTCATCGTCGACGTGAGCTACAACTTCTGCGGGGATAGGCCTGAGCCCATCCTTGAGTCCATCAAGCGCTGGCGCACGTCCTGTGGTGAAGATGCATGGACAGGTGTGAAGGCCATCCAGCGGCTGCTCGCAGCCGGACGGGCCAAGGATTTGCCGGTGATCTATACGACTGGGGTTCGTCGCCCAGACAACTGGGATGCGGGAGCTTGGGCTTGGAAGAACAGCCGCACCCGCGATCGCGTCAGTCCCCAGGGCCTCGATCTGGATGGCGACACCATCGTGACAGAGATCGCTCCAGAACGGCGCGACATCGTGATTTACAAGCAAAAACCCAGCGCGTTTCATGCCACCCCGTTAATAGACTACCTCACTCTGCTGGGTGCTGACAGCCTGATCGTGGTGGGCACCAGCACGAGCGGCTGCGTGCGGGCCACTGTCGTTGACGCGTTCTCGCACAACTATCGCGTTGCGGTTGTCGAGGAGGGATGTTTTGACCGTGCGCAAGCAAGCCATGCGATGACCCTATGCGATCTCCAAGCCAAATATGCTGACGTGGTGAAACTTGATGAGATCATCACGTTCATCGCCACGCTCCCCAAGGGCTTGTTTGAATTACCACCAGCTTGAGGCCATATGTATAACAAAATTTGTTGGTTTGCCGTTGTGGCATTGATTTCGGCGCTTCAGGGTTGTGCTTCACAGTCGTCTGCAGGAGACCCCGCTAGGTTGGTTGCCGCAGATCATTTTGTGTCACACACCTCGACGCTGCCGTTGCTCAAAGGTCAGCCCGTGGGGTTGTTCGTGCGCCAGAAGGCGACCGCAAGCCTGATGCAGGGGGGCGGCGACATGACCGGGCGCGTGGTGCTGTTTGTGCATGGCGCCACGGTGCCTTCGGTTCCGGACTTTGACCTCGACCATAAAAGCTATAACTGGATGGACTATCTGGCGCGCGCCGGATTCAATACTTATGCCGTGGATCTCTCCGGCTACGGCGGCTCACCACGTCCGATGATGGACGATCCCTGTAACCTGGATCCGAAGCAGCAAAATCTGATCATCGGAAAACCATTGACCGGCACCTGCAGCTCAAATCATCCGCAGCAGTTCAATACCATCCGCGACGACTGGGCGGAAATGGATGCCGTGGTCGATCATCTGCGGCGCTTAAATAAGGTCGACCGCATCCACATCATCGGCTGGTCTGCAGGCGGCCCGCGCGTCGGCGGCTACGTTGCGCAGTATCCGGCCAAAATTGACAGGGTGATGTTGTACGCACCGAGCCCTGTCATCAAGGGGCCGATTCCCGACAAACCGGCGGCCGGTTTCCCGATGCAACTGCAAACGCGTGATGACATGGAGCGGTTGCGCTGGGACCCTGACGTGCGTTGCCCGGGGCAGGTGGAGCCGGGAGTGCGTGACGCTGTGTGGAAATCGATCATGCAGTGGGACCGCATCGGCGACAGCTGGGGCAAAGCTGGCGCGATGCGCGGCCGGGTGGCCACCAACTTCGGTTGGACGCAGGAACTTTCACAGAAAGTCACGTCACCGACGTTGGTCGTGGTTGGCGAATTCGACCGACTTGTCGAACGGCGCACGGTGTACGAGCAGATTGCGTCACAGGAAAAAGTATTTCTCG
>CANCCE010000193.1 GCA_947374505.1 Comamonadaceae bacterium
CTCAGCCGCGTTGGCCGTGGGCTCACTGAAAGCGCTGCGGTCCAACACGATGTCACCGCGAATCGCACGCACGCCACTGGCTTGCACCTGCGTCAGCAGCGTTTGCAGTCGCTCAACGACGAGCTTCGGGTCTCCGCCGCCGCGCACCACCATGTTGCCATCGAGCAATCCGTTCTGAATGCGGCCGTCCATGGTGACGTTGGTTTTCCACAAAAAATCCGGGCCCAGTACATCCAGCGCCGCGTAGGTGGTGACCAACTTCATGACCGAGGCCGGGTTCATGGCTTCGCCAGTGCGATGGCTGAGGCGCGGCGGACGTTGACCGCTGGCATCGACCACCAACAAGCTCACCGCACTGGCGGGCACTTGCGCCCGCGCCAGCGCTTGGGTCATCGCTCTGGGCAGGCGGGGCTCAGCGGCCCAGGCAACCGAGCCCGTCAGGCACAGCATCGACGCCACGGCGAACGCCGCGAGCCGTCGGCGTGGCTGAAGCCTTGCTGAGCAGCCATGCGAAAAGGGGGTCTGAGAGCGCGCTGAAAAAGCCATCGGCGAATTATCATGGCTGGGCCTGTGGGTTGCCAGCGTGCCTCACTGACTTGACCGGATAATCAAGCCATGCCCACGACTGTTTCCAGCACCGCCTTGACCCCGACCACGGGCCGCTTTCTGGCGTTTGACACCAGCACTGACCGCATGTCGATTGGCATCAGCGATGGCGCACAGCAGTGGTTGCATGAGGGCGCGGGCGGGCCGCTGTCGTCGACCTCCTTGATTCCCGCCATCTTGCAACTGCTGGCCGATGCCGGTCTGCGGCTCGACCAACTCGATGCGATTGCCTTTGGCCGCGGCCCGGGTTCTTTCACCGGCTTGCGAACGGCCTGTGCGGTCGCGCAAGGCTTGGCCTTGGGCGCAGGCGTGCCGGTGCTACCGGTGGACTCGCTGCTGGCGCTGGCTGAAGAAGCGCGTTTTCAATGGGCGCTCGGGAATACATCTTCCGACAAAGCGCCGCTAACGATCACCGCAATGCTGGACGCCCGCATGGACGAAATGTATGTGCAGCACTTTCGCTTGAGTGATGGCGCTTGCCACGCGCTCGCGCCTTGTGTTTTGGTTAGGCCTGAGGCTTTGCAATTGAGCGCCGTGCTTGAAAATGCAGAGGGCTCAGACAGCGAATCTCAGCATGGACTGGCCGGCAACGTGTTTGAGGTCTATGCCGTGCGGCTGCCTGCCCTCGTGACCGACTGCAGCCGTTTGACCGCTCTGCCAGGCGCCGCGGCGATGCTGCGCTTGGCACCGGCCATGCTGGCGGCGGGCGCTGCACTGGACGCGTCACAAGCGCTGCCGCTGTACATCCGGGACAAAGTGGCATTGACCACCGATGAACGCGCCGAGGTGAAGCGCCGAACACAGCTGGAACAGGTCAACCCGTCATGAATGCCGTCCTGCAACCCAGAGAGGTCCGACTCGAGGCCATGACCGTGCCTTGGCTGGAACAGGTTGCCAGCATCGAAAAAAGCGCTTATCCCCACCCATGGCTGTCCGGCAATTTTGCGGATTCGCTGACCGCCGGTTACCCGTGCCAGATGCTCTTGGCGGACACGCCAAACGGCAGCGAGCCTGAGCTGATGGGCTACTTTGTCGCCATGAAAGGCGTCGACGAAGTGCACCTGCTCAACATCACCGTCGCGCCGATGTACCAGGGCCAAGGCTTTGCCCGGCTGCTGCTGGACGCGCTGTGCCTGTGGGCGCGCGGGCAGGGTGCCGAATGGCTGTGGCTGGAAGTGCGCATCAGCAACACCCGAGCGCGGCAAATCTACGAACATTGCGGATTCAAGCATGTCGGCACGCGCCGCAACTATTACCCGCTGAGCGCTTTCGAACGCGAAGACGCGATCGTCATGAGTCTGGCATTGTGAAAGCCCCCGCATGAGCCTCGACCTCGACAAACGCCAACGCGCGATGCTGCGCGAAATGGGCATCCGACTCTGGCAACCGCAGCCGGCAGTCGCTGAAGTGGCTGCCGTTGTCGCGCACCTTAAAGCGCCAAAGATTTCTGTAGCAACGCCGACATCGCCGGCCTTGTCTGCACCTGAGTCGACGGCCATGCCATCGATTCAACCGCCCATTGCATCAATGCCTGCGCCGGAAACCGCTGTTCAAGCCAACACGACGATCCAAAGCAGTAACGGCTGGTCTCTCGGCGAAGCGCGTGCGCTGTACGCCAAACCAACCGCCGACAACGGCCAACCCGCCGTCCCCGGCGCCGCTGCACGCTGGCTGCTGCTGATCGAAACGCCGCCGGGCGCCACCGATGCCGATCCGCTCGCAGGTGACGTGGGCAAACTGCTCGACAACATGTTACGTGCGGCCGGACTGCACCAAAGCGCCAGCGCGGTGTGTGTGCCGGTGTCGCGCCGCTTAGCGCCTGCCACTGCGGAGAATGACGCCTCACTTGAGGTGGCGCTGGCCGAACTGCTCAAGACAGAAAAATTTGACGTCATCCTCATCATGGGACGGTTGGCGGCGCAGGCCCTGCTGCAGTCAACCGAGCCGCTGGGCAAGTTGCGCGGACGGGCGCATCAGCTTGCGGGTATTGCAGCGGTGGTCACTTACGACGCAGCATATCTGCTGCGCAGCCTGCCCGACAAGGCCAAAGCCTGGGACGATCTGTGCCGGGCGCAGCATATTGCTGGCCAGGCACTTCTTACAATACCCGCATGACATTTCTCGACATGCTCGATGCCGCCGGACGGCAGAACCAATCCATGCTGTGCGTGGGGCTGGATCCGGAACCCACCCGCTTCCCCGGCAAGCTCAAGGGCGACGCCAACAAAATTTATGATTTTTGCGCGGCTATCGTCGATGCCACGGCCGATCTCGTGGTCTCCTTCAAACCGCAAATCGCTTACTTTGCTGCGCATCGCGCCGAAGGCCAGCTCGAGCGCTTGATGGAGCACATGCGCCGCGTGGCGCCGCAGGTGCCGATCATTCTGGACGCCAAGCGCGGCGACATCGGCAGCACCGCGCAGCAGTATGCGATTGAAGCTTTCGAGCGCTACGGCGCTGACGCTGTGACGCTCTCGCCGTTCATGGGTTTTGACTCGGTCGCGCCGTATTTGCAGTACCAAGGGAAGGGGGCATTTTTACTGTGCCGCACCTCCAACCCCGGCGGTGACGATTTGCAAAACCAGCGCCTTGCCTCGGTAAAAGGCCAACCGCTGCTCTATGAGCATGTGGCGCGTCTGGCCCAAGGCCCTTGGAACCTGAACGGCCAACTCGGTCTGGTGGTCGGCGCCACCTACCCGGCCGAAATCGAACGGGTGCGCCAAGTCGCCCCCACGCTGCCGCTGTTGATTCCCGGTGTTGGCGCCCAAGGCGGTGACGCCGTGGCCACCGTGCGCGCCGGTTACAAAGCCGGTGCGCCCATCATTGTCAATTCATCGCGGGCGATTTTGTACGCCTCGTCGGGCGACGACTTTGCCGACGCCGCCCGCCGCGAAGCCATCAAGACGCGGGATGTGTTGCAGGCGGCTCTGACTCTCGCCGCTGACTTACCGATAGGTCAATAAGCGGCCATTCAGCTTTCTGAAAACCGCCGTTCCCAGGCCTCGACTTCCGCCAAGCCCATCGTCTCGCTGTATTCCTGCAGGCTGAACATGCGGCCGCGCGAGGCTTCGGTGTGGCCGTCACGTTGCAGGTTTTGCAGCGCTTCGCGCATCGCAAAGCCAACGGTGTTGCGTATCAGGCCAGGGTAAATCGCCAGCCCGATGCCGTGTGTGTGCAGGGCATCGGCATGCAACCCGGCCAAGGCACCACCGGCGTCGATGTTCACCATGCACGGAATGCTGATGGCATCGGCCACGCGGCGAATGTCGTCCAGAATGCCGGCGTGGCCTTTCAGCTCGACAAAGACCGCCGCAGCGCCCACGCGCTCGAAGGCCTGCGCACGGCGGATGGCTTCGGGCAAGCCGTGCGCCGCGGCGCTGTCGGTGCGGCCGATGATCAAGAAATCAGGGTCGTTGCGTGCCGCCACAGCGGCTTCAATCTTCGCCACCGCTTCGGCAAAGTCGAGCACGCTACGGGCACCCGGCAGTTGTGCGCAACGCTTAGGTGAGAGCTGGTCTTCGATGTGAATGCCGGCGACGCCGGCCGCTTCAAACTCTTGCACGGTACGCCGCACGGCCACGATGCCGCCGTAACCGGTGTCCGCGTCGCAGATCAGGGGCACATCGATGCAGGCCGCCACGTTGCGGGCATGGTTGGCCATCAGGGACAAGTCCACCAGACCAACATCGGGCCGGCCCAACAGGGAGGCAGAGACGCCATTGCCGGTCATATACGCCGCTTCAAAACCGGCTTGCGCCACCAAGCGCGCGCCATAACCGTCGAAGATGCCGGGCGCAATCAGTGCGGGTGCGGTGCGACCGGCACCGTTCAGGCGCTGGCGCAACTGACGGCGCATTTGGCCGAAACGCCCGACAGCAGAAACCGCGCTCATGCGGGCACCTGCCAGTCCGGGTATTTTTGTAGAAACGGAATCAGGCCGCCTTCGCGCAACAGCGCGCGGATAACTGGTGGCAAAGCGCGCATCGATCGGCCGGCAGGCCAGCCGGCAACTTGCAACAGCTGGGCTTGCAAGTCCAGCACCAGCGTGCTGCCCGAGGTGATGTCGGTGGTGTCGCATTCGAGCACCGGCAAACCGTTGTTGATGGCATTGCGGAAAAACTGCCGTCCGAACGACGGTGCGACGATCGCCGCCACGCCCATGCGCCGCAGCACATGAACCGCCTGTTCACGCGAAGAATTGATACCGAAATGCGTGCCGGCGACGATGATGCCGCCCGGCTGAAAGCGCGATGCAAAGCCGGGTGACAGCGCCTCGAAAGCGTGCGCGGCGATATAGGCGTCGTCCTTGCCGGGCAGGTACTTGCCGGAACAATTCAGGTCGGTGTTGACGTCGTCACCCAGCACATAAGCCGGGCCGGAAATCTGGTCGTGTGTCACTTCAGACATGTGCTGCCTCCCATTGGCCGCCCGGCACGGTGCGCGGGTCGGTGATGCATCCCGTCAGGGCCGATGCCGCCACGGTCGCGGCTGAGCCAAGCCAGATATCGGCCTCATGGTTGCCCAAACGCCCTTTGAAATTTCGGTTCGCGCTAGAGATCACAACCTCCCGATCGCCGGGGATCAGGTGGTTGGTGATGCCGACGCAAGTACCGCAACCGGCAGCCTCGAAAGAAGCACCCGCTTCGGTCAGAATTTCGATCAACCCCTCGCGCAAAGCGGCCAGGTAAATCTGCCGAGATGCTGGTGTCACGATCATCCGCACGCCCGG
>CANCCE010000194.1 GCA_947374505.1 Comamonadaceae bacterium
GCCAAGGCGCTGGACGCGGCAACGGGCAAGTTGCTGGACAACAGCAAAAACCCATCACCGAAAACCGGCCAGCTGGACAACCGCGGCAGCCAGTTCTACCTGTCCTTGTACTGGGCTCAAGAGTTGGCCGCTCAAACGGCCGACAAAGAACTGCAAGCGCAGTTCGCACCATTGGCCAAGACGCTGACGGACAGCGAGCAGAAGATCGTCGCTGAGTTGAATGCAGTGCAAGGCAAACCGGCTGATATTGGCGGTTATTACGTGCCTGATCTGCAGAAGATGACTGCCGTGATGCGTCCGAGCGCGACCTTCAACGCGGCCTTGGACGCTGTGAAGGCTTAAGTCTTTTCAAGTCTCGCAGGCCTGACAGGCCTGTTTAAGCCGCTCAGATCGCGCATGGATTCGCATCCCTGACCCAGCGAATGAGCGGCTTGATGCGTTTTAAATAACGTTAACTTTCAGGTTGCAGACACCGGCGACATGGCCTTCAAGCTTGTCGCCGCGTTTGACCGGACCGACGCCGGACGGTGTGCCGGTCATGATGAGGTCGCCAGGCTGCAGTTCAAAGAAGCGCGAGAGAATTGAGATTTGCTCGGCTGTCTTCCAGAGCATCTGATTCAGATCTCCCTCTTGGCGCACTTCGCCATTGACCTTGAGCCAGACAGCCCCTTGATCCGGGTGGCCGATGGCTGACACAGGGATCAGCTCCGAGCAAGGCGCGGATTGCTCGAACGCTTTGCCAACTTCCCATGGACGGCCTTGCTTTTTAGCTTCGTTCTGTAAGTCACGCCGCGTCATGTCAAGTCCGACGCCATAGCCAAACACATGGTCGAGCGCAGTTTCTATTGGGATGCTCTTCCCGCCCTTGGCGAGTCCGACCACCATCTCCAATTCGTAATGCACGTCAGTCGATTCCGGTGGATAAGGGAAGTCCTGGCCAACCAGCAGGTTATCGGGATTTTTCTGAAAGAAAAATGGTGGCTCTTTGTCGGGGTCATGTCCCATCTCCACCGCATGGGCAGCGTAATTGCGGCCGATGCAGTAGATGCGGTGGACTGGGAATAATTTGTCGCTGCCGCGCACCGGCAAAGTGGGGTTGTCGAGCGGCTCGATAACGTAGGTATCCGCTGACTTGTTCGTACTCATGCTATTCCTTTAAGACGGATGGGTTGAACCCTTGGACGACCTTCGTCCAAGGGGTGTTTTCACAGCAGGCGTGGTGAACTTTGAGGCCGGGCCTGCCTGCTGCAGCTTTCACTTCTTCATGTCGGCCACGATTTTTCCGTAAACTTTAAGTTCACTGCCAATGAGTCGTTTGAACTCGGCCGGGCTCATTTGGCTGGCGACGGCGCCATTGCTGCCCAATTGTTTGATGACTTTTGGATCTGCGGTGATTTCACTGAGGGCTTTGCTCAGGCGGTCAACGACTGCTTTGGGCGTCTTTGCTGGTGCTGACACCCCGAGCCACAACGAGGCTTGGTAGCCTTTGACGCCAGCTTCTTGGATGGTCGGTACGCTTGGCAGTTCTGGGGAGCGCTTAAGGGTGCCGACGCCGAGTGCCAAGATGGATCCGGCCTTGATTTGTGCCAGCACGGCGGGCATCGAACCGAACAAGACCTGCACCTCGTCGCCCATCACGGCCGTCGTGGCCTCTGCATTACCGGCGTATGGAATGTGCTCCATCTTGACGCCTGTCGCGGCAAGAAACATCAGTCCTGCAAGGTGTGTCGTAGAGCCTTGACCGGCGGAACCGAAGTTCAGCTTGCCAGGGTTTTTCTTCGCCATGTCGATGACATCCTGCACGGTTTTAGCGCCCAGTTTTGTGTTGACGACCATGACATAAGGTGTTTCCGCGATCAGTCCGATGTGGACAAAATCCTTCATTGGGTTGTAGCGAACCGTCGGGTTGGTCAGCGGACCGACCACATGCGTGCTGGTAGTCGACACCGTGATGGCATAGCCGTTCGGCGGCATGCCAACAACGGCTTGGGTTCCAACCGTCCCGCCGGCGCCGCCCCGGTTGTCGACGATGACGGGGACGCCGAGACGTTGCGACAGCGCCTGCGATGCGATGCGACCGACGATGTCGGTGGAACCACCGGCACTGAACGGCACAATCATCGAGATTTGTCGGTCTGGATACTGGGCGTTGGCGGCTTGGGCGCCGAACAGGCCAAACACCAGGGCGGCGCCGAAGGCGTGTATAGAGTTGATGCGTTTCATGAGTTGTCTCCTATGGTGGGTTGAGAGTCCCGGGCCATGTTTACGTATGGCCGGGCATTTTCGGGGCAGCTGAGGCTTTTGCCTTTCTTTTTCTGAGCGACGAAATCAGTGAATAAATAACAATCAGGGCGGTTAGCGACATGAATATCAGGCTGATTGGCTTAGATAAGAAAATCATCGGGTCGCCACGCGAAACCAGCATTGATCGGCGCAGGTTTTCTTCAACCATGGGGCTCAAAATCAGTCCAAGTAGCAGGGGTGCTGATTCGCAGCGCAATTTGATTAAGAAGTAACCCGCCACACCACATGCCATCACGATGTAGATATCGAAGGGCTCGCGGTGCAGGCTGTAGACGCCAATCGCGATGAAACTGAGGATGGATGGAAAAAGGATGTGGTATGGGATCGACAGCATCTTGATCCACAGACCGATGAAAGGTAGGTTGAGAACAAGCAGCAAGAAGTTGCCAATCCAGAAGCTGGCGATCAGGCCCCAGAAAAATTCAGGATTGGTCTGGATGATCTGCGGTCCAGGCACCAAGCCGTGAATCATCAGTGCGCCCAACATCAAAGCCATCGTCGCATCACCCGGGATGCCGAGCGACAAGGTCGGGATGAACGAGGTTTGTGCGGCGGCATTGTTGGCGGCTTCAGGCGAGGCGATTCCTGCAATTTCGCCCTTGCCAAATCGTTCGGGGTTCTTTGATACACGCTTCTCAACGGCATATGCTGCAAAGCTGCTGATGGCCGGGCCGGTGCCGGGCAAGACGCCGAACAACGAGCCGATGCCGGTGCCACGGATGGTTGGCATGACCGATTCCTTGAGGTCTTTTTTTGTCGGTACGAGATCGCGCCAGCCCACCTTGGCAATGATCGGCCGGCGCTTGGGGCCAAGCGACAGGTTGTTGATGACTTCTGCCAGTCCGAATAGGCCGATGACGACGGCAACGAAGCTCAGTCCGTCGTAAAGATGCGCGCTGTTAAAGACGTAACGGGGAACGCCTGCAACGGTGTCTTGGCCGATGACGCCTAGCAACAACCCGAGCAAGACCATGCCGACGCCCTTGAGCAGTGATCCGCGCACCAGAATCGCCGCCGCCAGCAATCCCATCAGCATCAAGGAGAAATATTCGGGCGATTGAAAGCGCAAGGCGAACTTGGCCAAAGCCGGTGCGAAGGCAGAAATCACAAGGATGGCGACACAGGCGCCAAAAAACGAGGAGAGTGTGGTGATCACCAAGGCCTGTCCTGCCCGGCCTTGTTTGGCCATGGCGTGTCCGTCCATGCAGACAATTGCCGAGGCGGCCGTGCCCGGCAGATTCAGCAAGATCGCGACGGTCGAGCCTCCGTACATGGAGCCGTAGTAGATGCCAGCCAGCATGATGATGGCTTCAGTTGGCGGCACGTGAAATGTGATGGGCAGTAGCACTCCAATGGCGGCCAGTGGGCCGATGCCTGGCAATACGCCGATGAAGGTGCCGAGTGTGACGCCGAGCAGGCAGTACAAAAGAGCTGACATCGACAGGGCGACGCCAAAACCCAATGACATGTTAGTGAAGATATCCATTATTGAAGAGGCCACAAATGAATTGGAAGGCCTATGCCGTAGACAAAAATCGCTGCTGACAAGCACGACAAAGTCAAGGATAGGGCGATGGATCCCAGTAAGCCACGGCCAGGCTCGGCGCGGGTGGAGATAAACGCGAGAACGCTGGTGGCCAAGAACAGCCCGGCCGGTCGGACGAGAAGGGCAAAGGCGAGCAGCGCCAACATCACAAAGAACAAGGCCCTGATGGCCGTGAAACTGGGTGTTAGTTGGGTCGTCAGGCCTTGGCTTGTTGATGCGCGCCCTGCCAGCACGGCTTGAACGGCAAGGCCTATGCCAACGACGGTCATTAGGCCCGAGATGAGCAGGGGAAACATGCCTGGCCCCATTCTGTGCATCGTCCCGACCGGGTAGGTCAGCGCAATGGTGAATGCACTAACGCCAATCAGGATGAAGATGACGGCCGTGACCAGATCCTCGAAAGGTTGGGCTGCGTCGTCGTCTGTGAGAGGAGGAGGGGCGTCGTTTGTGCCCGGGTCGGGCACACCGTTACCGATTGTCATTTTGTCTCCATCTTTGGTCGATCTGCTTTAGAAGCGGCTCGCAAATGCATGCCGTACCCTGGAAAAGATCATTTGATTTAAATGAGGCTTAAATTAGTACTAATAGTTATTTTGTTAATTTATAGGAACTAGTATTGC
Source organism: Comamonadaceae bacterium (assembly GCA_947374505.1). GTDB lineage: Bacteria > Pseudomonadota > Gammaproteobacteria > Burkholderiales > Burkholderiaceae_C > Polaromonas. The sequence continues at coordinate 4,471 of CANCCE010000194.1, forward strand.
GCCGTAATTTTAATTGGTCAAGATTTTTATGCTTATTGGTGAAAAATTGGTTAAACGTTGGATAATCCTAGTCAACCGACAGGGGGAGTCATGGAGAGACAAGCTAGGAGAGATGTCACAAGAAAAGACGGCGCGCTCATTCAGCTGCGCGCGTACCTTGCACGTCAGGACCTGCCGCCGACAAGCCGCCTGCCGCCAGAGAGAGAGTTGAGCGAGCTATTGGGCGTTTCGCGTGGTGACCTGCGCAAGGCATTCTTGGTCTTGGAGGGTGAGGGGCAGGTTTGGCGCCATGTCGGCAAGGGAACCTTCATCGGACCGAAACCGGTGGACACCTTGCTGACCTTGCACGGCGTTGAGCGGCAAACCAATCCAGCTGAGGTGATGCGGACCCGCCTGCTGATGGAAACGGCCGTGGCTCGGGAGGCGGCGCTGAGCGCCAATCGCAATGACATTGAGGCTATGCAAAGATGCCTGAAAGTGTCGCGGGCTTCAAAAACGTGGCGTCAATACGAGACCTCTGACAATCAGTTGCACCAGTTGATCGCGGAAGCGACGCACAACAGTCTTCTCATCTCGCTCTACGACGCGTTGAATGCTGTCCGGCGCACAATTGTTTGGGGTCGGATGCGCAGTGAGCAGGGTGGGCCGCCGGCGGATCATCACAGTTTTCGCGACCATGAAGTGATCGTTGCGGCCATCAGTGAGCGAGACATTGATGCCGCAGGGCAAGCCATGTACGAGCATTTGCGACGGGTGGAGATAAGGCTGCTGAAGCCATTTTCGACTGAGCGTGAGTTAGCCCAGCCGGCGGCAGAGGTCGAGGACAGGCTGGGCCAATGCTAATCTTTCAAAAGCCG
>CANCCE010000195.1 GCA_947374505.1 Comamonadaceae bacterium
GTCGCACAAACAACTCGTCCCAGCCCATGCGGCCGTCCGGTGTGGACTCCCAGGTTTTGCCGGTCAGGCAACAACCGTGAATCAACACCAGCGGACGACGCACCGCGTCAACCGGCACCTGGTAACGCACATACATCTGCTCAACCGCAATCGTTCCGGCCGGCGCATAGGCCGGCAAGAGGGACAAATTGTTAGAGCTGACGTTGCGGCCACCAACAAAAAAGCTGCCCTGTTTGGCAATGCTCAGCGGACCTTCAGCCAGATGTTGTGCACCGGGTGCAGCGCACCCACCCAAGCCGAGCATGGCCGCAGCCAGCACCCACATCGCAGTGATTTTTGTCATCTTGTCTCCTTTTTACGAGGCCATTGAGATCGCCATCATCGCATCAGTTTCCGGCCCGGGTCGCGACATCAGATGCTCGCTCAAAAATCCCAGCGTTCGCTCCTGGGCCAGTCGCGCGGACGGTGCATCGTAGGCTTGGCGCCGTTCAGCGTTGAAGCCGTAGCGGGCGTCATACACATACGATTCAACCGCCGGCTGTTGCGCCACAAAACTCCCCACCGTGATCTCCGAAATCCAACGGTTATCCCTCGGAAAATGCGCCATCACCGGGCAACGAGGTTGGCGTTTAGCCTCTTCGGCCAAGGTCATGCCACCGCCGTAATAACTGACTGCGGCGCTGACACCCGCCAATTGGCTGGCGGCGCGCCAGGCGAGTAAGCCGCCCCAGCAATAGCCCACCAAGCCCACACCACCGGTCAAGGTGTTCAGTTGTCCATGCTCAATGGCCGCTTGAATGTCGAGCATGACTTTGTCGGAGGGCATCGGTTCGACAGGCCTCACCAGATGCCAGCCGCGGGTCGACCTGTCGAGCTCGTGGCGAAAGCCAAAGTCAGCGCCGTAAACGCCACGGTTGTAGGTTGCAGGCACGATCGCCAGGTAACCGAGTGCTGCGAATTTTTCAGCGACGGCACGCCAAGGCGCACCGATTTTGAATCGCTCCGGTTTAACCCGCTCTTTCCGACCCATCGTTTGAATTGACTCACCATGCAGGCGTTGGTCCATCTCCTGCAAGATCACGACTGCCGCCCGCGCCGGCTCGAGCGGAGTCGCGACGTATGCGGGAAACTCAAAGCTGTCACTCGCCGTCAGACTGATGTAGTCACCCAAAGTCTTTTTCATACCTTGTCCATACTTTTTAACTTTAACGAACTTGTTTCAAGCGGGCGTCAAGAGACGCTCAGCACGGAACGGGCCGTCCTTTTCAAAGCCCCCATCCAGCGCGGCTTGGACTGGACGACCGGATCGAACTGGCCTGAGAACAAAAACTGAATCAAGGCCTCGCGCTGAGCCGGGCTGTCGGCCAAGATGTGCGCCACGGCCATCAACCCACCGTCTTGCCTGCTTTGCCGCTGGAGTCGCAAACCGATGGCCACGCCTGCGATCTCCAGCGACATGCGCTCAGGCAACGGCTGCGCGCTGCGCCACACAAACCGCAGGCCGTTGGCACTCATGTCAACCACCTGCACCGGGTGGACTTGGTAGGGCGTCAGTGGCTGATGGCTGTCTTGCGGCTCGTAGGAGCTGACGTTGAGCGTCGCATTGATCTGGAAACGCTCCTCTGAGCGCAAGCGCGGGCGGTCCTGCACCAACACCAACGCAATCAAAAAATGAAGCAGATTGAAGACACCCAAAAAAATCAACCACGGCGTTGCCAAATCAGTTGACGCCACTTGCTGGCTGACCCAGCCGGCATGCACAATCGCCACCAGCGTCAACACGGCAAGGCCCAAGATAATGCGGAACATCAAGCTGTCAGACGAGGCGCTGATCTGCGAACCCTTGGGGGTTACTTTAAAGACCGTGCTGCCCACCCTGAACATGCCCGCCAGCGCTGAACGGGCCATGCGCACCGCCATCACCATCGACACCGCCGTTGAAATAACCGGGCTAAAACGCCCACGGCTGATCCAGCTCAAGCAGGACAGGTTGACGACCACCGTCGGCAACAACAGCATGTACAAATCCGATGTTTGCTCTATCCAGATGATGTTCAACCCAGTCAACAAGCAGACCACTGGTGCCAGCATCATCGCCAAATTAAAGAAAGGGTTGATGAGCCAGTAAAACGGCATGAACAACACGCGCTGCATCAGCGTGAGCCGGGGATTGAGCAGCGGACCGTCCGACAAAAACATGATCTCAATCGCGCCCTTGCACCAGCGGTCGCGCTGAATGAAAAAAGCGTCAATCGACTCGGCCGCCAGACCGACTGACAGCTGTCGGTTCAGGTACTGTGTCTTCCAGTTTTTGCCTAATAGCTTAAGTGTTGTCAGCAGGTCTTCAGTGATGCTCTCTGTCGGGAAGCCACCGATTTCGCGAATGGCTTCGGTCCGCAACATGGCACAAGAGCCGCAGTAAAAAGCACAATCCCAAGCATCACGTCCGGGCTGAATCTCCCGGAAAAAAAGCGCTTGTTCGTCGGCCACACCGCCGCCCAAGCCGAGATTTTGCTGGACCATGTCCGGGTTGTAAAAAGTTTGTGGTGTCTGCAGCACGGCCAAGCGCGGGTCTGCAAAAAACGGCAAGGTGGCACGCACAAAATCACGGTGCGCCGCAAAGTCAGCGTCCATCGTGACGATGAAGTCAGCCGTGGTCAGCGCCAGCGAATGGTTCAGGTTGCCGGCCTTGGCATGCGCGTGCTCTGGTCGTGTCACGTACTCCACTTGCCAAACCCGGCAGCGTTCTTCCAGCCAAGGGCGATTGCCATCGTCCAGCACCTTGACGCGCAGGCCCGGACAGTCCACCGCCTTGGCGGCCAGCACGGACTTTTCGAGCACCTCGAAAGGCTCCCTGTAAGTCGGTATCCATATTTCAACGCTGGGCTGTTGGTCATTGTTGGCGGCTGTGACAGCCGCGGTTGGTATCGGCCGCACAGGCGTACGGCTCAGGCTCAGCCAAAAGGTGCCTGACTCCAGCAACGCCAAGGTCTCGATCACCAAATAGACCCAAGCAGGCCAAGTCTCGGGACCTACGCCCTGCGGCAGCGTGCACGTGAAGCGCCACAGCAAATAGATGCCGTTGGCAGCCATCACGCCCCAACACACCAGGCGCCGATTGCTGGCATCTTGCGGGTTGAGGGTGGACAAGCCCCAAGCGCCCAGCCCGAGCACCGCGCACAGCGCGATCAGGTTCCAGACTTCAGAAAACATCGGCTAAAAAGCTGGCCGAGCGCATCATCCACTCCGATCCGCGCGGCAATTGAGCGTGTACTTTTTGGCCCGACATGCAGTTGGATTCCTGCTTGATGCGCTGGGTAAAAGTCGCGTCAGGCTCGACCCAGACGCGGGCGTTGTTGTCGAGATCGCGGCCATCTGACTTCACCGCCAGCGACTGCTTGGGGCTGCTGCCATAGACCGGGTAAATCCGGCTGATCTTGCCGCCGTAAAAGTTCCATTCACCGGCCACCCGAAAAGAAATAGGCTCGCCCACACGGTAGTCTTTCAAGTCGCTGACCGGCACGCTCAAGTCAACGAAGGATTGGCTGCACAGCACGTAATGTGCGATCAAATCGCCGGGCGCTAAAAACGCGCCTTCGGTGACAAACGGCCCCATCAGCAAACCTTGTCCGGGCGTGCGAACACCCGCCAGCGGCTGCGCACCAGACATACCCGCTGGCTGCAAGCTGCTGGTCCAAAACTCCAGCTCGCTGATGCGCAAGCGGACTTCATCTAGCTTTTGCTGCGTGGCGCTGACATCGGAGCCGCCAGCGCGTTCGCCCATGAATCCATTTTGAGTCAGTGCGGTCAGGTTGTTTTTAGCCCGGCTGGCGTTGGCCGTGGCAATATCGCGCGCCACCTGGGTGCTTTCGCTGCGCAGCTTGACGATGTCCAGTTGCGCGGGGCTGATGAACCCCCGCTCGGTCAAGTCTTGCTGACGCTTGAGTTCGCGGCTGTCGCTGGCCAAATCCAGATCTGCCCGACGCAAGTCGCCTTGACGAGCGACGAGTTCGAGTTGCAGGCGTTGCTTCTCGTCACTCACAAAACTGCCAGCCCGCTTAGTGAGCATGCGCTCTTGCTCGCGCAAAGCCAGCAGTTGGTCCGCCAACCGCGTTTTCAGCGTGACGATGGTTTGCGGACTGTCTTCAAACAGACCCGTCGCGCTGTGGTTGAGTTTCAGCACCACCGCCTCAACCGGCGATCGCAACTCGACCATGGGCGCGTTGACCATCGCTTGTGCCGGATAGCGGTTGAACAGCCGCGGAATGAGAAGCAAACCGAGGGCGAAGAAAAGGGCGACGATTAAAGATTTACGAAGCATGGTCAAGAATCTCAGCATGAGCGGTCATCACAAAAATCACAGCATCAAAATATTAAATAAATTAATATCATTTAAAACTAGCTTATCATTTGAATCAATTAAATTGTAATATTTTGTGAATTACTTCACCATGATGCCAATCAACCGTCTGTCCATTACGCTTGTTTTGAGCAGCCTCTTGGGTGCCGCCATCCCCGCTCAAGTTCAAGCGCAAACGTCTCCGCCAGCCAAAGTCGGCGACAAGCCCAGCTACCACTTTTCACCGGTCAACCAGTACAACCTCGAGTTGATGGCGACCTACTGGAACCCGATACTTGATTACGTGTCGGACAAAAGTGGCGTGCCTCTGAACTTGCGTGTGGGCCGCACCTCGGCAGAAACAACGGCGACCGTGTTGGCTGGCGAGTCTGACTTTGCCTTCACCAACCACCTGTTCAGCCCAGACCGTGCAAAGTTGGGCTGGAAGGTTTTTGCCAGACGCACTGCGCCACCGGTGTCAGGACAAATTGTGGTTCGCGCCCTGTCGCCTATCAAGACCTTGGCTGACCTGGAGGGCAAGACGGTCGCGTTCCCAGGCGCTGAGGCCTTGGTCGCCTACAAAGTCACGCTGGCGCACTTGATCGAAAAAAAAATCAATATCACCCCCGTCTTTGCCGGCAATCACGACGGTGCATTCAGCCAAATGCAAGCTGGCAGAGCTGACGCGATGGGCGGGAACTCCCAGCTGGTGGCAGAGTACGCCGTCCGTGAAGACCGCCAGTTTCGGGTGCTTTGGAGTTCCCCGCCGTTCAACGACTTGGCGCTGATGGCCTCACCCCGGGTGCCGCCGGCCACGGTTCAAGCTGTGGCCAAAGCCTTCCTTGGCATGCACAAAGACCCGGTCGGCCTGAAAGTGCTAGAGGCCGCCGCCAACGCCGCCCAGGCCAACATACCGCTCACGTTTGTGCCGGGCACTGACGCCGACTACGCCGCCTACCGCGACTTTTACCGCCGCG
>CANCCE010000196.1 GCA_947374505.1 Comamonadaceae bacterium
TCAGCCGGCGCCAAAGCAGCGCCGGACGGATACACCATCACTTTCGCTTACTCGGCAACGCACTCGATCAATCCGCACGTTTACCCGAAAATGCCCTTCAAGGAAAGCGACTTCGCACCCGTGATCTTCCTGACCTTGGTCCCGCAAGCCATCGTGGTCAATACAAGCCTACCGGTTCACAATGTGCAGGACCTGGTTGCACTTTCCAAGAAGCGACAAATCACTTATGCATCGTCGGCGCAGGGGTCGATTGGGCATCTGGGTGGAGAACTGTTGAAACTGCATACCGGGGCAAACATGATGCATGTGCCCTACCGCGGAGGTGGCCCCGCACTCTCAGCGGTACTGTCGGGCGAGATAGACGCGATAGTCGCCGTTCCTGTGGTGATCGCACCTCATATCAAGGCCGGCAAGCTGCGCGCGATCGGCGTCACGACAGCCAAGCGAACCAGCGTGATGCCAGACGTCCCCACGCTCGCAGAGTCGGGCGTACAGGGCTTCGACGTCAGTTCCTGGAACGGCGTGCACGTCCCCTCAGGCACACCAGCCGACGTCATTACAAAACTCAACCTGGCCTTCAACAAGACGATGGCAGACCCTGATGTGCGAAAGCAGCTTATTGATGCAGGATACGAAATCATCGGCGGCGAGCCCGCGAAGTTTTCAAGTTTCATTGCCAGCGAACTCGAGAAGTGGAAACCGGTCGTGAAGCTGACGAAGCTCGAAGTGGAATAAAGCGTTTTTCAATTTCCACCACCCCTCTGATCTAAATTTCCAGCGCCAACCACCATGAACGACAGACTACTGGATACCGACACCGACGACTCCGTTCGCCTGAGCGTGGACGAGGCGCAAGCGCTGGGTGAAAAAGCGCTCATCAAACTCGGCTATACGCCAGAAGAGGCGACCATCGTCGCAACCCACCTGGTCGATGCGTCCATGTGGGGGTATGAGTTTGCAGGCTTGCCGCGCATCCTGGTCATTGCCGACAGACCGGAGTTGAAGAAGCCGCGCACGGCCGTGTCCATCGTCAAGGAATCTCCTGTCTCGGCGCTGTTGGACGGCGGCAATCAAGTGGGATACATCACCCTCAGCCATGCCACGGACGTTGCCATTGAAAAAGTTCGCAGCTCGGGCGTGGCAGTGATTGGCCTCAGAAACAGTTGGTTCGCCGGCCGGAATGCCTACTACCTTGAGAAGATCGCCCGCGCCGGATTCGCTGCTGTCTATTTTGGTAGCAGCACGCCTTCAGTCGTACCACAGGGCGCTATTCGCAAAGCCCTAGGGACCAATCCAATGGCCATCGCATTGCCAGGCAAGGTCAACCCCTTTATTTTCGACATGGGCACCGCTTCGGTCATGTCTGGAGAGGTGTTGATGAAAGCATTTCTCGGTGAATCATTTCCTCACGTCGTGGGTGTCGACAAAGAGGGACAGCCTACGTCAGTCGCGCAGGATTTGCTGGAAGGCGGCATCCTGCCATTCGGCGGCCACAAGGGGTACGGCCTGTCGCTCACTATTCAGGCACTCGGATTGATGGCGGGCTCACGTTTTCGAAACGGCGATGTCAGCGATTTCGGCTACTTGCTGATCGCATTCGATCCAGGCCTGTTGATGCCGGCCGAACAGTTCACGTCTGAACTGCAGGAGTTGTTAACGAAGGTCAAGGAGCTTCCTCGACAACCGGGAGTCCCGGAAATTCGTATCCCCTCCGAGCGCGGCTTCCGCGAGCGCGAAATCCGGCGCAAGCAAGGCATCCTAGTGAACAAACGAGTGGTCGAACGCTTGCAGCAGATGTCCTGAAATCACCCTTCATCGATGGGATTTTGAATGACTATTAATCCGACGCGCAGACAGCTGCTACCGATGCCATTGGCTTTGGTAGCAGCACTGCATCCAGGCGGCACTTTCGCCCAGAGCGCCTACCCCACGAAACCCATCAAGATTCTCGTCGGTTTCGCAACTGGCGGCTTCACGGACGTGGCGGCGCGGATGGTAGGACAAAGGCTGTCCGCATCGCTAGGCCAACCGGTCGTGATCGAGAACCGCCCCGGTGCCAACGGGCTGATAGCGAGTGATGCGACAGCGCAAGCGGCACCGGATGGTTACACACTTTTTCTCTCTTCACTGGGCTTGACGACGAATCCGTTGCTGATGGAGCGGGTGAACTACGACCCGGTCAAAGGATTCACGCCAATCTCATTGTTGGCGATGGTCCCTAATGTGCTGGTTGTGCATCCCGCTGTAGCGGCAAAAAACCTTGCAGAGCTGTTGGCACTGGCTCGGTCGCGGAAAACTCCTTTCACGCAAGCTTCGGCGGGGAACGGTTCGCCCGGGCACCTGTCGGGTGCCTTGCTACAAGCAATGACCAAGATACACATGGACCATGTCCCCTACAAAGGCTCCGGCCCGGCCATGACCGACCTGATCGGCGGGCATGTGGACCTCTCGTTTCCGACCATTCCGACCGCACTGGCGCAAGTACGCAGTGGCAGGCTGAGGGCCATTGCCGTCACCGGAGCGAAGCGTTCCCCCTTGATGCCCGAGGTCCCGACGATTGCCGAAGCAGGTGTTCCCGGCTACGACACGGGTGGCTGGTACGGGCTGGTGGCGCCACCCGGTCTGCCAAAGGAAATCGCGAACTTGCTCAGCACCGAAGTCGTCAAAATCATGACTATGCAGGATGTGCGCGAGCGCTTCATTGCGGAGGCGGCCGATCCAGTGGGATCGAACGGTGCCGAGATGGGGGACTTTCTGGCCCGCGATTTCAAGCGCTGGACCGATGTTGTCAAGGTTGCCAATATCAAACCCTCGACTTGACCTTCAACCAAAGCTGTTCCACCCATTCCATCGGCACCGCGTATCAACATGACTGCACCCCTCTCACTGGATCCCAACCGACCCCAGGGCCACGCACGCAGGCTCGTCGAATTTCTCCACGGGCTGGGTAGCGATACGCCAGCGGCCCCGATGGAAAAGGCGCGATGGTGTCTGATGGACGCCCTCGGCTGTGCGTTGCTCGGGGCGAAGCAGCCTTGGGGCGAAATCATGGCTGCGGAAGTCTTGTCGGATGGGACGCACGGCGCATGCAGCCTTCTCGGCCGTACCGAAAAAATCGCACCCAGCCATGCCGCGCTGTGTAACGGCACGGCTATTCATGGCTTCGAGCTGGACGACCTGTTGTCTGAGGCGATGATCCATCCGGGGGCGGTCATCGTGCCGGCAGTGCTCGCCGTTGCGGAGGCCGTCGATGCCTCGGGCGAACAACTGCTTCGCGGCATCGTGGCAGGCTACGAGGCCACGGCCCGCATCAGCATGGCACTGGGCATAGAGGCCTCGCAGCGCGGCTTTCACAAGACCAGTGTGGTGGGTCCTGTCGCCGGCGCTATAGCGGCCGGCGTGACCATGCGATTGTCACTTGCACAGCTGGAAAGCGCAGTCGGCTTGGCGTGCTCCTGCTCGAGCGGCGTGAAGAATTTTGCGACCGGATCAGCTGGCATGGTCAAGCGCATGCACGCGGGCCGGGCGGCAGAAGCCGCAGTGCGAATGGCCATGCTTGCTCAACGAGGATTCACTGCACCGCCTGCGGCCATCGATGGGCGATTTGGTTTGCTCGACGCTTTCAGCGGAAGCAGCGCACAACCGGCAAGGCTGGATGCCAGCCTAGGTCATGGATGGGCGGTCGACGATGTCTGGGTGAAGGTGTACCCGATCTGCGGTTGGATACAGGGCGTCGTGCAACTGCTGTTGCAGATGCGCTCGGGTGCAGGCGTTGAGTCCAGCCAGGTCGCGAAGGTTGTCGTGGCCACGAGCGCATTTGCCGTCAAAAACAATGCCAATGTCGATGTGCAGGACACAATGGACGCACAGTACAGCATCCCCTACTGCGTCGCTGTTGCGCTGACAGGCGACCCGACCGATCCCAACGAATATAGTCCAGACAAGATTGTCGACTCAGCCCGCAAACTCATTGCCGAGCGAGTAGAACTGCAGGTCGATGCGATAGCAGAACAGGTCTACCCACGTCAGTTTGCGTGCCGGGTAGAACTTCATCTGAAGGATGGACGTGTGCTGCGTGCGGAGACGCGTGATCCGCATGGAACTCCCGCTGATCCCTGCGACGCTGGCGAAAGAGTTCAGAAATTCAAACGCATGGCTAGATTGGCGGGATTTTCAAATGACTTAACAAGCGCTGTGGCATTGATAGGCAATATTGAAACTGCAAAAAACGTGCATGGCTTGATGCGGCAAATGCAAGCTGCTTGAAACTTAACGAGCTGAGAATTTGGTCTCCGAGTGGATGTCCATCAGAGACCATCCATGAATCACAGCACAGCCGATGCACCGCCATCAAGATTGACGCTGCTGCCAGTCACAAAGCTGGCCGCTTCGGACGCTAGAAATGCCACCACATTCGCGACTTCTTCCGCACGACCGACCCGACCCAGTGGAATATCCTTGGCTAAATCGGCATAAAGTTTCTCCACAGCGACACCAGCCCTAGCTGCCTTTTTTTCGTGCTGGTTTGCCCGGACTAAGCCAATGCAAACGGTATTCACCAGAATGTTAGCGGGCCCGTATTCTTTGGACAACGCCTTGGTAAAGGCGAGCCCGGCGGCACGAGTGACGGTTGTCGGCATTGATTTGGCGCGCGGCTGTTTGCCACCGATGGTCGTGATGTTGACGATCCGCCCCCAGCCTTGCAGTTTCATGTGCGGAATGGCAAGGCGCGATAGCCGGATCGCGGCAAACAGCTTGAGGTCGAAGTCCGCCTGCCAACCTTCGTCTGTGACAGATTCAAATTCGCCAGCAGCAGACGTGCCGGCATTGTTGACCAGAATATCGAGCCTGCCGAAAGCCTCAGAAGCCTCTTGCACCAATCGGGTGCAATCTGCGATAGAGCTAACGTCCGCCTGCACGACAGCAACCCTTCCACCGGCAGCACGAATCTCTTCAGCCGCCTGCTCCAGCGATTCACGGCCGCGCGCCACGATCACGACACTCGCACCTTCTTGAGCCAGCCGCGCAGCGATTGCTTTGCCCAAGCCCTGTGAGCCCCCGGTGACAAGAGCCACCCTGTTTTTCAGTCCGAGATCCATCTGATTGCCTTCTTTGTGATTTAAATGCTGTACCTGCTAACACCGACCCGGTTTTGACCCCGTTTGACAACTTTGATCGACCGGCAAGAAAATATAAATTCCACGCAAGCCTCAGCACTGATTGGTGACGAGGAACTGGTGAAAAGGAATGCCATCTATTTTTAACC
>CANCCE010000197.1 GCA_947374505.1 Comamonadaceae bacterium
TCCAACACCGGGCTCATCACAAACAGGCTTAAAAACAGTGCCAGCCCGACCAGAACTTGGTTGGGCGGGGTGCCTTGCGTGCCCAGTGCGGTGCGCAAAAAAGACAACACGATGATGATGCGGGTGAAGCTCGTCATCATCAACACCACGGCAGGCAAAAAGGACAGCGAGGTCAGCAGCAGCAGCGTTTGGATGTTCAGGCTGTAAGACTGACTGCCGTTGCTACTTTTGGCCACGCTGAGCCCCAGTGCAGACTGCGCTTGGCACTCTGCCGTGAAAAACTGGCAGACCACGGCCAGCCCCAAGACCGACAGCAGGCTGAGCGTCTTGTTGGAGATGAATTTAGACCGCATGCTGTTTTGTGATGTAGGTAGACAGCCAAGACTTCGCGGCAATGGCCGGCTCAGTCTGGGTTGTTTTGTGCAGTGGGGATTCCTTGAGTCGCATCAAGGTGCTGATGTGGCTAGGCGTGACGCCCACCAACACCCATTCGCCCGCCACTTCAACCAGCACCACGCGTTCACGGGTGCCCACTGACACGGAGGATTCAATGTGGATCAACTGGCCACGTCCCAGCGCTTGCGAGCGCACTTTGTGCAATAGCCAAGAGGCGCCGACGATCAACGCGAGAACGACGGCCAAGGCCGAGATCACCTGCAGTAAATTAGGCATCAGCGGTTCAACTTTTTAATGCGCTCCGCCGGGCTGGTGATGTCGGTCAGGCGAATGCCAAATTTTTCGTTCACCACCACCACTTCACCTTGGGCAATCAAGCAGCCATTGACCAGCACATCCATGGGTTCGCCGGCCATGCCGTTCAGTTCAATCACAGAGCCCTGGGTCAGTTGCAGCAAGTTTTTAATGATAATTTTGGTTCGACCCAACTCGACCGTCAGCAAAACGGGGATGTCGAGGATGAATTCAATGTCTTGATTGGATTCACTCTTAACGCTCTGCCCGGACAAATCCTTGAAGATATTGTCGGTGTTGACTTTTTGGCTGGCGCTGGTTTTTTCGCTGTCGGCTTGTTCGTCAAGTGCGGCGCCCCAATCGTCTTCAATCGCTACTTTTTCTGTCAGGTCATCGTTCATGTTTATTCTCTTAGAGGGTTTCGTTAGAGTGTGTCGTTGGAGTTGTGCGTTAGTTTTTCAATGGACAGGGCGTATTGGCCATTGATTTGCCCATAGCTGCACTCCATGATCGTCACTTCGTCGACTTTTAATTCAACGGTCTCAGAAATGTTGAGTGGAAGAATGTCGCCAACATTCATTTTTAATATTTTCCTAAAACTAGATTGCGCTGTGCATAAATTGGCCACAACCTCAACTTCTGCTGCCTGAATCTTGTTCTTCATGATTTGAACCCAGCGCAGGTCTTGCGTTAATGACTCGCCTTGTAGACTGCTGGTTAATATGTCCCGAATTGGCTCAATCATGGCGTACGGAATACACACATGCATTTGTCCGCTGGCGTTGCCAATCTCTAGGTTGAAGGTGATTGCCACCACCACTTCATTCGGCGTTGCCACGTTGGCAAATTGCGTGTGCATTTCTGAGCGTATATATTCAAATTCAATGGGGTAGATGGTTTCCCAAGATTTGGTATAGGCTTCAAAAATAATGTTCAATGTGCGCTGAATGGTGCGTATTTCTGTTTGCGTGAAGTCTCGCCCTTCAACCCTCGTTTGAAAGCGACCGTCGCCACCGAAAAAATTATCAACTATCAAAAACACCAAATCCGGGTCGATGACAATCAGTGCGGTGCCGCGTAAGGGCTTGATGTGGATGACGTTCAAGTTGGTTGGCACCACCAAATTACGCAAAAATTCGCTGTATTTAGTGACCCTGACCGTGCCGGCCGAAACCTCCGCGCGCCGGCGTAAAAAGTTAAACAAACCAATCCGAAAAAGCCGTGCGAAGCGTTCGTTGATCAACTCCAGCGTGGGCATGCGGCCCCGCACAATACGTTCTTGTGTGGCCAGGTTGTAAGACCGAACCGAGTTTTGATCGATAACTGCTTTAACGTCGTCGGCCTCTCCGGTGACGCCCTTGAGCAGGGAGTCAACTTCGTCTTGTGTGAGAAATTTCTCGTCCATTTTTACTGGATCACAAAGGAGGTGAAAAACACGTTGCTCACTTTTGTATGTTCTAAGCCTTCTTCGAAGGGTTCTTCAACCAAGGCTTCTATTTCTTCGCCCAGTATTTTTTTGCCTTCCAGCGACGAAAGTTCTTCAACTGTTTTATTCGACAGCATCAACAGCAAACGACTGCGTATTTGCGGCATGAACATTTTTATTTTCAGAACCTCTGCTTCCGTTTCTATTTGCAAGGTGAACGTCGCTTGTAGAAATTGACCATCGGGTTTTAAATTGACGGTGTAAGGGTCCATTTGCAAAAAAATAGGCGCAGTGTGTGCCACGACTTTGGCTTTGTCATGTGAGTTGTCTTCTTTATGGGCGTTGAAAAACATGAAATACCAAACCAAGCCGCCGCCGACCAAAGCCAGCAACAAGACAATGATGATCAGCATTTTTTTCTTCGAGCTTTTTGGCGCATCTGCCGCCGGATCTGCGTCACTGCTGTTCTTTTTCGGGTCTGCGGTCGCCATGGTTTGGGTGTTTATGATTTATGCGTACAGATTGACCAGTCCCTGTCGGTAGGACGGAACTGTCTGAGCGTTGTGGATGGACGGAACTAATTCTTCTTCCGGGCTGGCGCTTGATTCATTGAGTTTTGCCGGGTTGTTTTTCTGACCACGTTGCGGCTGACGGTTGCCAATATCGGCTTGCCCCAAGGCCACACCAGCTTGACCCAACATGTCTTGCAACACCGGTAGGCCCTCGCGCAAGGCTTGCTGAACTTCCGGTGCAGCCGAAGAAAACTGCACATTAGCCACTTGGTTTTCAATTTTTACCACCACTTGCAAGGGGCCTAAGTTGGGTGGGTTCAAAGCCAAGCTGATGATTTGAACTTTGTCCTTGACCATCACCATCACCTGTTGCGCGACCGCTTGCGTCCAGCCGCTTTTGCCAAAGGGCGTGTTGACTCTGGCTTGCGCTACGGTAGTGGATGGCGTATCTATTACCGGCTTCAAAGCTGCGGTCAAAAGCGTTGGTGTGAGCGCTTCTGATGGCGTGTTGGCAGCGCTAGTCGCCGTGGCTGTGTCTGCAGCGTCAGCCGGCCCAGTTTTTTTGATCTGGGCCGTCAGCTTGTCAAGCGCCAATGCCGGGCGGCTTGGCTCGGTACTCGGTGGTGGCGTAGGCTTGGCAAGGTCTGTTGTGGCCAAGCTGGGTGGGGTGAGTGAAGTGGACGTCGCCGTGCTCATCGCGACTGCTGGGCTGTCTTTACCTGCGCTCACCGCTTGGTAGGCATTGATTTGCGTCAGCATGGCCAAGATGCTTTGACCGCTGAAGTCGATGGTTGGCGGCGCCGGTGTCTCAGACGCCGCTGGCGTTTCAGGCGCTGGCTTGTCGTTTTCTGTTGCCGCTGGTAAAGCGGTCTTGGCCCCGTTCATGCTGTCTGCTAAGAAGGCATTGAAATCGTCATTCGGGACAGCCGTATCTTTGGCAGTTGCGGCAGTCATTTTCTGACTCGAAGGTATGATGCCCGTCAATAAATCCATGGCTGTTCAGCGGTGCACGCTGTATTTTCTGGCGGCAAATTCATCGGTGTTTTTTTGTTCACGCTTGTCGTCTAATTTTTTGGCCTGACTGATGGCGCGGTTTGACAAGGTCGTGTAAGACAAGCGCTTGCGCTCGCTTTGCTGCCACAGGTTTTTTTGCTCCTGTACTTTGCCTTGATCAATCAGGCAAATGTGGCTTTGCTGCGCAATTGCGCGGTCCAATCCACGGATAAATTCCTGGTAATTTCTATGCTGCTGCATGCTCAGACCGCTGGCCAATGTGGCTTGCAATCTTTCTATGTATTCTTGGCGGTAGTTGACCAAGAGCGCGTTCTTTTCTTGCGACTCTTCGCTGGTGCGTACAGCGTTGCCGAGCCGCTTAGCGGCGGCATCCGATTCGATCAGCGTAAGGTCGATCAGGGTTTCAATGACAGTAGGGGCAACCATCATTAATTATGTTTTCGGCCGGGGCCTGCTGATCAGTTGAACAGAGCGGATAGTTCCATCAAGCTCTGCTCAATCCCGGCTCGCTCGCCAATGCCTTGCTGCAAAAATTGCTCGATGCGCCCATGCATAGCAATCGCCATGTCGATCTGTGTGTCGCTGCCTGCACGGTAGGCGCCGACGTTGATCAAATCTCGGTTGCGCTGGTAGCTCGACATCAGTTGTTTGAGCTGCCGTGTCAACTGCTGGTGGGCCGGGTTGGTGATGCCGTGCATGGCCCGGCTGATTGATTGCTCGATGTCAATCGCCGGGTAGTGGCCGGCCTCTGCCAAGACACGGTTCAAGACAATGTGGCCATCCAAAATCGCTCGCGCCGAGTCGGCAATCGGGTCTTGCTGGTCGTCACCCTCGGTCAAGACGGTGTAGAAAGCCGTGATCGAACCACCGCCGGTTTGTCCGTTGCCAGCGCGCTCCACCAAGGCTGGCAGTTTGGCAAAGACCGATGGGGGATAGCCTTTGGTCGCCGGTGGTTCGCCAATCGCAAGTGCAATTTCCCTTTGCGCCATGGCGTAGCGCGTGAGCGAATCCATGATCAACAAAACATGCTTGCCTTGGTTGCGAAAGCTCTCTGCAATCAAGGTCGCATAAGCTGCGCCCTGCAAGCGCAGCAATGGCGGGTTGTCAGCTGGGGCGGCCACCACCACCGAGCGGGCCAAGCCGTCGGTTCCCAAAATTTGTTCGATGAACTCTTTGACCTCCCGACCGCGCTCGCCAATCAGCCCGACGACCACCACATCGGCTTGGGTGTACCTCGCCATCATGCCAAGCAGCACGCTTTTGCCAACGCCCGAGCCGGCGAACAAACCCATGCGCTGACCACGGCCCACGGTCAGCATGCTGTTGATGGCTCTGACGCCAACATCCAGCACCGTTGAAATCGGCTCACGCAACAAGGGGTTCATGGTTTGCACGTACAGCGGCGCGTTCTCATGGCCGACCAGCGGCCCGCCTTGGTCTAGCGGGCGTCCGGTGGCGTCCAGCACGCGGCCGAGCAAGGCCGCGCCAACCGGTAGCGTGCGGCCTTGCTCGGCGGT
>CANCCE010000198.1 GCA_947374505.1 Comamonadaceae bacterium
ATGTCGGCATTCCCGCCGGCCGGATACGGCACCACCATACGGATGGCTTTGTTCGGATAGCCCTGCGCGCGGGCTTGACCCAGAGCTGCCAGCGCGGTGAGCACCAAAGCGGCGACCAGCAGCCAGGATTTCGTTGAGTTGGATGGGACACGGCTCATGGAATAGCTCCTTTATTCACAACCACATCATGCGGGTGCATTCGCCGCATGCTTGTGCAGCAAGGCCATCACGTCGGCAGGCATGTGGATGCCGTGTTCACGCTGGTCTTTCATTTTGGCTAATTCAATCTCGCCTGGCACCAGCACCGGTTTGCCCGGTTCAGCAGCCGGGCTGTCGTGCAGGATGGCCGCGAAGTCATTCATACGCTCCGTGAGCCAAGCGGCCGAGCCGAGCAAGCGGGTGTTGATGAGGATGAAAAAGTGACCAAGATTCTGCGGCTCGTCAGGCGCGTCGACCCAGGACTTGACGTGCGTCAGGTAGGCAGCGTTTGACAGCAGCCCGGCAAAGAGATCGACCAGCAGCGCCAAACCGTAGCCCTTGTGACCGCCAATCGGCAATAAAAATCCGTCCAGCGCTTGCGCCGGGTCGCTGGTCGGCAAACCTTGTTTGTCGGTCGCCCACGTTGGCGGAATGCTCTCGCCGCGTTTGAACGCATTGCGAATCTTGGCGCGGGCCACCACGCTCATGGCCATGTCCAACAAGAAAGGCGCGCCGCCCGGGTTCGGCACACCAAAACCCAAGGGACTGTTGCCTAAACGTGCATCGGTGCCGCCCCAAGGCGCAATGGTGGTGGTCGCGTTGCTGCCGATGATGGACGCAAAACCCGCCTCGGCCGCCATCAGCGAATACGGTGAGATGGGTCCAAAGTGATTGCTGCCGCGCGCAAAGGCGATGCCGACGCCACATTCCCCGGCGACTTCCATCGCCGCTTCCAAGGCTCGCAGACCTACCAAGGGGCCCACGCCGTTGTCGCCATCGACCCTGACCATGGCGGGTGCCAAGCGCTCTACTTTGACCTTGGCATCCGGGTTGATGCCCTTGATCAACAAGCGTTCGCCGTAGGACTCGACCCGGCTCAGACCGTGGGTCGACAGACCGAACAGATCAGCCATGACCAAAATGCGGCAAACGTCCTGGGCGTCCGCCAGCGACAAACCGAGCCCCTGAAAGGCTTTGATGCCGAGCTGGGTGAGTTCAGATTCAGGCACCCGGATCGGGTCATTGGCACGAGCGTTCACAGCAGTTCTTTCTTTAAAGAACTGGATTATCGAAAGACAATGATTGCGTGTAAAGTGCAAATATTCCACTTATTATTGTTGTTTACGCATGAATTTTGATTTAGCAGACCTCCGGGCCTTTCTCGCTGTGGCCGACCTGGGCAGCTTCAAGGCGGCATCTGCCGTCATTCATTTGTCGCAATCGGCGCTGTCACGGCGCATCGACAAACTCGAAACGGCGCTCGGCGTGCTGCTCTTTGAGCGCACCACACGCAAAGTAGAACTGACCACCGTGGGGCGCAGTTTCGTCCCCAAGGCACGCAGCGTTTTGAACGAGCTTGACAGCGCACTGCTCGGCATCAGCGATGTCGCCGAACGCATCTCCGGCGAAGTCACCATCGCCTGCGTGCCTTCAGCGGTAGCTTATTTTTTGCCCGACGTGATGCGCACGTATCACCGTAAATACCCCGGTATCCGCATCCGTGTGATTGACGAGTCGTCATTCGAAATTTTACTCAATGTGGTGCGCGGTGAAGCCGATTTTGGCCTCACCTACATTGGTGCACAAGAAGCCGACATTGAGTTCGAGCCGGTGCTGCAAGACCCCTTCGTGGTGGCCTGCACCAAAGACCATCCGCTGGCCAAAAGGAAAAAAATCCGCTGGGACGAACTGGGCCAGTACAGCTACATTTCGCTGGCGCAAGGCAGCGGCAACCGGCTGCTGATTGACCTGGCGCTGGCCCAAAGCAAATCGCATCCGCGCTGGTTCTGCGAGGTCAACCACGTGCCGGCCTTGGTTAGTTTGATCGAGGCCGGACTCGGCGTCGGCGTGGTGCCTCGTCTGGCGATGCCGAGGCAAGGTCACCCGACCCTGATCAGCATTCCACTGCACGAGCCCGATGTGGCCCGTACACTGGGATTGATCAAGCGCCGGGGTCGTGAATTGACAGCGGCAGCACGTTACTTTTATGACCTGCTGATTCAAGCGATGAAGTAACGATAAGCGTAGACTTTGAAAAGTATTTTTTCTTTTTTGTAGGATGTCAACCAGCGTAAACCGCATAGGTTATCGATCGTTTTAGCCGTAAGATTCGCTGGTTTTTCGAAAAAATTAAAGCCTTTGTAGTTGCCACTTCAATCCCTCCCCGCTGTCTCCAGCGACCACCCATAAAGAGTCACGCATGCCCAATTACGCTACCGATTTCAAGTCTGTTCGCGACGATGTCAGCCCTGAAGAATGGGCCACCCGGGTCGAACTCGCGGCCTGCTACAGACTGATCGACAAATTCGGCATGACCGATCTGATCTACAACCACATCACGGCCAGCATCCCTGGCACCAAGCACTTGTTGATCAATTTGTACGGTTTGCTTTACAAAGAAATCACGGCATCGAGTCTGGCCAAAATCGATATAGAGGGCAACATTTTGTCCAAGCCAGAAACCGACTACGGCATCAATAAATCGGGCTACGTGATTCACGGCGCGATCCATGAAGCACGGCCGGATGTGCACTGCGTGATTCACACCCACAGCCGCGCCGGCATGGCGGTAGCCAGCATGACATGTGGGTTGCTGCCGATGACGCAGACATCGATTCGTTTTCACAAGCATTTGGGTTATCACGACTTTGAGGGCCCGGCCATCGACCTTGAAGAGCGCGTGCGGCTGGTGAAAGACCTCGGCCCTCACACGGCCATGATTTTGCGAAACCACGGCTTGCTGACCTGCGGCCCCAGTGTGGCGCAGGCTTTCAACACGATGTACCAACTTGAAATGTCTTGCCGCGCGCAGGTTGACGCGATGGCTGCCGGCACAGGCTTGAGCCTGCCGACCGAAGAAGTTTTGCAGCACACCGCGCACCTCTACCAGCCCGGCACACGTCGTCCATATGGCGAGCTCGAATGGCCGGCGATGATTCGCCTGCTACGTGCTGAGTCTGGCTCGTCCGGCTTCCCGCCTTTTGATGTCTGATCGCTGATTGTTGCTGCCGCTAGATCCTTCGCATAAGACCTGAACCACATGATAAAAATAGTCCATAAGACGAACCGGAAAGCATGGGCATGCGGTGCAACGCTTGCGCTGGGTTTGATGGCATACCACTTGAGCCACGCGCAAAGCCACGCTGAGAACTATCCCAATCGCCCGGTCAAGATCATGGTGGGCTACGGCCCTGGCGGTACCGGCGATTTGACGGTGCGATTGGTCGCGCAAAAGCTGGTGGAGAAAACAGGACAGCCGTTCGTCATCGACAACCGACCCAGCGCTGGCGGCATCGTCGCCTCGCAAGTGGCGCAACAAGCCGCCCCCGACGGCTACACCTTGAATTTCATCGCGGCTGGTAATTTCGCCATGACGCCATCGCTCTTCAAGTCGCTGCCGTTCGACCCGGTCAAAGACTTTGAAATGGTCTCGCTGATTGGCACCTTCGGCTTTGCATTGGCAGTCGACAGCAAGTCGAGCATCAACGACACGCGCGGGCTGATTGCCCAAGCCAAAGCCAACCCGGGTAAGATTTTCATTGGCACCATTTCGGTTGGTAGCGCACAGTACTTGGCCGCTGAAGTCTTTCGCTCCATGGCCGGCATTGAAGCCACCATCGTGCCCTACAAAACATCTGCCGACGTTGTTCGCGCACTGCGCGCAGGCGACGTACAAGCTATTTTTGAAACCATCGCACCGGTCATTCCGCATGCCAAAGCCGGCACGATGCGCGTGTTGGGCGTGACGGAATCCCAGCGCTTTCCAAGCCTTCCGAATGTGCCGACGATTGCCGAAAGCGGTCTACCCAACTATGAAATCGTCGGCTGGAACGGCATTGCCGTGCCAGCCCGCACGCCGCGCGATGTGGTCAACAAACTCAATGCCGAAATCAATGCCGCTGTTGTACAACCCGATCTGCTCCAAAAGTTTCTCGATCTTGGGGTGATCGCCCGCGGCAACACGCCCGAGCAAATGACCTCGCTGCTGAAGAAAGACATCGCCTGGTGGCGCGACGTGATTGAAAAAGCCAAGATCGCCAAGCAATGAATGAGAAAATTTCCGGCGCTTCAACACGCCCCAAAATCTACATCCTCGATGCCTTCCATGAGGCCGGCATTGCGCTGGCACGACAACACGCCGAGGTGGTCTGCTGGCCGGACCCGACTATCAGGAACTGGCCGGAGGACGCCGATGGCGTGATGGTCCGCATGACCCCCATCACGTCCGAGCAACTCGCCCGCGCGCAACACGTCAAAGTCATCTGCAAGCAAGGCGTGGGATACGAGTCGATCGCCATCGACGCCGCTAAATTGCATGGCATTCCTGTTTGTCGAACCCCCGGCGTCAACAGCGAAGCTGTGGCCGAAATGGCATTTGCGCTGGCACTGAACGTCGCACGACGCGTTTCGCGCTTTGACCGCATGCTGCGTGGAGGTACGGAAATCATCAGGCCGCAACATCTGGGCATTGAACTGCAAGGTAAGACCATCGGCATCGTCGGCATGGGCAACATCGGAAAATCTGTCGCCCGCAAGTGGCTGGGCGCTTTTGACGCCAAGTTACTGACCTACGCCCCACGCAGCCCGGCAAACCATTGGAGTGATCTGCCGCACACCCGAGTGGCCACACTGCACGAGATGCTGCCGCAGGTTGATGTGCTGACCTTGCACCTGCCACTGAGCGCTGAAAGTCATCACATGATGGGCCGTGAAGAGTTGGCTTTGATGAAAAAAAGCGCCATCCTGATCAATGTCTCGCGCGGCGAGATCATTGACGAGAAAGCGCTTTTTGAGTCGATGTCCGGCGGACACCTGTTTGGCGCGGGTCTGGATGTTTTTGAGGTCGAGCCGCCGCCGGCCGACTATCCGCTACTGCAGCTTGACAACGTGGTGGCAACGCCCCACGCCGCTGGCGGCACGCACGAAACCCAAGAGAGAAGCGCCCTGCAAGTG
>CANCCE010000199.1 GCA_947374505.1 Comamonadaceae bacterium
AGTTCTTTGACAGCTTTCAAAACGTCTTCTACATGACCTGGTACCTTGAGACCGCGCCATTCTGCTTTGAGTTGGCCGTCAGGGCCTACTAAAAAAGTGCTCCGCTCAATGCCCTTGACCTTTTTACCGTACATGATTTTGTTTTTGACGACGCCAAACATGTGGCACATTTTTTCTTCGGTGTCAGCAATCAGCTCAAACGGCAACTCAAGCTTGGACTTGAACTCGTCGTGTGATTTCATGTTGTCGCGGGACACACCAAAAACCGTGGCGCCAGCTTTGACGAAATCCTTGTATTTGTCACGAAACTGCATGGCTTCCGTGGTGCAACCCGGGGTATTGTCCTTCGGGTAAAAATACAAAACGACCACTTTGCCCAAGTGGGTTTGATTAGAGACTTTGAGACCGCCTGTGGCGACTGCTTCAAATTCGGGGAGAAGTTTATTAACGACGACTGCCATACTGCGTAGACCCTGACAAAAGTTGTGATTGGGCGTTGGCTTTCAGCTGCAAAAGAGGCTGTCATGCTCAGTTTTGCGCCTAATGCAACCCAACATTTTACTCCGAAAGAGCTTTTGCGAGCAGGCTCGTCAGTTGGCGGGCTCGATCAGCAGTGCGGCTAGGACGTGGCGACCTTCGCCCGCGAGGATGTTGTAGGTCCGGCAGGCCGCCAGCGTGTCCATGGTTTCAAGGCCAATGCGCTGGGCCATCAAACTGCGCAAAAACGCGGGTGGCGGAAAGCGCAAACGCGTGCCGCTGCCAAAAAGTACCAGCTCCGGGCGGTAGCCGGCCAGTTGGTCGAAATGCCCGGTATTGAGGTCTTCAAAACGCGCGCAAGGCCAGTCAATCAACTCGCCACGAGAACCGATGATGACGCTGCGCTCAATTTTTTCGCCGACGCCGTTTCGCCCCAGTCCCACCCAGCCCGGTCCGTAACCAAGAATGGACTGGACGTCAAAATGGTCTGGTTGAAGTTTCATGTCGAGGGTGTGTTTTGAGGGCGAAATTCAGGGGATGACAAATGTGAAGCCCCAGCATGCCACGTTGACGGCTTGGCCGCTCTGGGAATGTTATTTTATGTGGTCAAATTATGGGTTCCGCACAGCCGGGTTGTTCGCCGTTATTTTCATGACGACCCACCAGGTTCAGGACAAGACTTGAGCGAAAGATTTTATGCAAACGCAACCCAAACCCATCACTAAATCAGCCAAACTGGCAAACGTCTGTTACGACATCCGTGGCCCGGTGATGGAGGCGGCACGCGAGATGGAAGAAGAGGGTCACAAGATCATCAAGCTGAACATCGGCAATTTGGCCGTATTCGGTTTTGACGCCCCGGAAGAAATTCAGCAGGACATGATCCGCAACCTGCCTAACTCGGCGGCGTACTCTGACTCCAAAGGTATTTTCGGCGCGCGCAAGGCAGTCATGCATGAGACCCAAAAGCAGGGCATCAAGGGCGTCACGTTGGACGATATTTACTTGGGCAATGGGGCCAGCGAGTTGATTGTCATGGCCACCAATGCGCTGCTCAACGACGGTGACGAGTTGCTGTTGCCGGCCCCCGATTACCCGCTGTGGACGGCGGCAGTGAGTTTGTCAGGCGGCACGCCAGTGCATTACCTGTGCGACGAGGCCAATGGTTGGATGCCTGATCTGGCGGACATTCAACGGAAGATCACACCCAACACCAAGGGCATCGTGGTGATCAACCCGAACAACCCGACGGGCGCGTTGTACTCCGATGAATTGCTGGGCGAGATCATCAAGCTGGCGCGCCAGCATGACCTGGTGATCTTTGCCGATGAGGTCTATGACAAGGTGCTGTACGACGGCCGCAAGCACACCGCCATTGCCAGCCTGTCAGAGGACATCCTCACATTGACCTTCAATTCTTTGTCTAAAAGCTATCGCTCCTGCGGCTATCGTGCAGGCTGGTTGGTGGTGTCCGGCGACAAGAAGCGGGCTCGTGATTACATCGAAGGCCTGAACATGCTGTCAAGCATGCGCCTGTGTGCCAACGTGCCGGGTCAGTGGGCGATTCAAACCGCACTCGGCGGTTACCAAAGCATCAACGATTTGGTGGGTGAGGGCGGCCGTTTGCGCCGGCAGCGCGACATCGCGCATGAATTGATCACGGCCATTCCGGGTGTGACTTGCGTCAAGCCGAGTGCTGCGCTGTACATGTTTCCGCGGCTTGACCCGACCATGTACCCGATCGCCAACGACCAGGATTTCATTTATGAAATGTTGCAGGAGACCAAGGTCTTGCTGGTGCAAGGGACGGGTTTCAACTGGCCATCGCCAGACCACTTCCGCATTGTCTTTTTGCCGCACGAAGACGACCTGCGTGAAGCCATTGGCCGGGTCGCTAAATTCCTGGAAGGCTACCGAAATCGAAGTGTCGTGGTGCCTACCCTGACAACGGTCAAAGCCGCGGCATAAAACGCATTTAACTTTACTGAATCAAGCATGAAATCTAGCAATCTGAAGCCGATTAAAGTGGGCCTTCTGGGCATTGGAACTGTCGGCAGTGGTGTCTTCAACGTGTTGCAGCGCAACCAGGAAGAAATTTTGCGGCGCGCCGGCCGTGGTATTGAAATTGCCATGGTGGCAGACTTGGACACGGCGCGCGCGCAAGCTGTCGTCGGTCCGACTGTGCAAGTGGTCAACGACGCACGGGCGGTCATTGCCAACCCTGAGATTGACATCGTCATTGAGTTGATCGGTGGCTACGGCATTGCGCGCCAACTGGTGCTGGAAGCGATTGAGGCGGGCAAACACGTGGTGACGGCCAACAAGGCCTTGATCGCGGTGCACGGCACTGAGATCTTCGCCGCCGCGCACCGCAAGGGCGTGATGGTGGCGTTTGAAGCGGCTGTCGCTGGCGGCATCCCGATCATCAAGGCGCTGCGTGAAGGCTTGACCGCCAACCGCATCGAGTGGATCGCCGGCATCATCAACGGCACGACCAATTTCATCTTGAGCGAAATGCGCGACAAAGGCTTGGACTTTGCAGTCGCCCTCAAAGATGCGCAGCAACTCGGCTACGCCGAAGCCGACCCGACCTTTGACATCGAAGGCGTGGACGCCGGGCACAAGGTCACCATCATGTCGGCCATCGCTTTCGGCATTCCGGTGCAATTTGACAAGGCCTATGTCGAGGGCATCACCCAACTCAACGCACAAGACATCAAATATGCAGAGCAGCTGGGTTACCGCATCAAGCTGTTGGGCATCACCAAACGTGTGGCCAATGGTGTTGAGTTGCGCGTGCACCCGAGCTTGGTGCCGGCGAAGCGTTTGATCGCCAATGTTGAGGGCGCGATGAATGCCGTCATGGTGCAAGCCGATGCCTTGGGCACCACGCTGTATTACGGCAAGGGTGCCGGCAGTGAGCCGACGGCCAGCGCTGTGATTGCGGACCTGGTCGACATCACGCGTTTGCATGGTGCCGAAGCGGCTCAACGCGTGCCGTATTTGGCCTTTCAGCCAGACGCCATGAGTGACGCCAAGATTCTGCCGATGAGCGAAGTCGTGACCAGCTATTACCTGCGCCTGAAGGTGGCAGACCAAGCCGGTGTGTTAGCCCGCGTGACCGGTTTGCTGGCTGACGCAGGCATCAGCATTGACGCCATGTTGCAGCGCGAAGCGGATGACGTTGGTGGCGCTGGTTCCACCCAGACCGATTTGATCATCCTCACGCACGACTGTGTCGAGGCCAACATGAACGCGGCCATCGTGCAGATGCAAAGCTTGCCGACGGTGCTGGCGCCGATCACCCGCATCCGCAAAGAAGAGTTGGCTTGATGCGCTACCTCTCGACGCGCGGTCACGCCGACCGTAAACAATTTTGCGAAATTTTGCTCGAAGGCTTGGCGCCTGACGGTGGTCTGTACCTGCCCGAGCACTACCCGGTGGTGGATGCCAAGACGTTGGCAGCCTGGCGCGAGGTTTACCTGAAGCAAGGTTACGCCGACTTGGCTTTTGAAATTCTCTCGCTATACATCGACGACATTCCTGCCGATGATCTGCGGGCGCTGTGCCGCAAGACCTACACCGCAGCAGTGTTTGGCAGCGCCGAAATTGTGCCGCTGAAAAAACTGCAAGACGCGGCAACCGATGCATCTCAATCCGGCTTTTATCTGCAAGCCTTGTCGAACGGCCCGACGTTGGCCTTCAAAGACATGGCCATGCAGTTGCTGGGCAACCTGTTTGAATACGAGCTGGCGCGCCGCAACGAAGAACTCAATATTTTGGGCGCGACCAGTGGCGACACCGGCAGCGCCGCTGAGTACGCCATGCGCGGTAAAAAAGGCGTGCGTGTTTTCATGACCTCGCCGAACGGCCGCATGAGCCCGTTTCAGCAAGCGCAAATGTTCAGCCTGCTCGACGAGAACATCCACAATATCGCAATCGATGGTGTCTTCGATGACTGCCAAGACATTGTCAAGGCGGTCTCCAACGACTTGGCCTTCAAGCGCCAATACAAGATTGGCACCGTCAACTCGATCAATTGGGCGCGACTGCTGGCGCAGGTGGTTTACTACTTTGCGGGTTATTTCCAATTGCCCGAATCGGCGACTGGCGGCAAAGCCAGTTTCACGGTTCCGTCGGGCAACTTCGGCAACGTGTGTGCCGGCCATGTGGCCCGCATGATGGGTTTGCCGGTGCATCAACTGGTGGTGGCCACCAACGAGAACGATGTGCTGGACGAGTTTTTTCGCACCGGTGTTTACCGCGTGCGGGTCGGTGCGGACACGCACGAAACCTCCAGCCCGTCGATGGACATTTCCAAAGCCTCTAACTTCGAGCGCTTTGTCTTTGACTTGTTAGGCCGCGATGCGGCGCAGACGGCAGACTTGTTCAGTCGCCAACTCAGCGAGCAAGGCTTTTTTGATTTGAGCGCCCATCCGGCTTTTCAGCAAGCGGCGACGCGCTACGGATTTGTCAGCGGCAAGAGCACACATGCCGACCGCTTGCAGACCATTCGCGAAACCTTTCAGCGCTATGCGACCGTCGTCGACACGCACACCGCCGACGGCGTCAAAGTGGCGCGCGAACACCTCACGCCCGGCATCCCGATGCTGGTGTTAGAGACCGCTTTGCCGATCAAATTCGCCGCGACGATTGAAGAAGCGCTGGG
>CANCCE010000200.1 GCA_947374505.1 Comamonadaceae bacterium
CTGGCCGAAGCCCGCGTTGACGCAGACCGCATGTTGCAGGCCACACAAAGCGCGTTGAACGCCGATGCCGACTTGCTTGAAGCCGAAGAAAAGTCCGCCATCGACACGTTGATGGTCGCCGTGGCCAGCGCCCGTGTCGATGCAGACGCAGCGACTATTGAAGCTGCCAACCAAGCCCTCGCCAAAGGCACCGAAAACTTCGCCGCACAGCGAATGAACCGTGGTATTCAAAAAGCCTTAGCCGGTAAAAACGTCGCAGCGATCTGACGCAGACCGCCCCATCTTTAAAATTTATCAGATCACTCAAGCTATGCCCATCATCAAAATATTGCCTCATCCTGAATACTGCCCACAAGGCGCTGAAGTCAGTGCACCTGCCGGCACCTCCATTTGCGAAGCGCTGCTGGACAACCACATCAACATTGAGCACGCCTGCGACATGAGCTGCGCCTGCACAACGTGCCACGTCATCGTTCGCGAGGGCATGCAGTCTCTCAACGAGCTAGACGAAAACGAAGAAGACTTGCTAGACCGTGCGTGGGGGCTAGAGCCAAATTCGCGTTTGAGTTGCCAGGCCTTTTTGGCACAGTCAGACGTGACCGTAGAAATTCCCAAGTACACCGTCAACCACGCCAAAGAACTGCATTGATGTGCGTGCAGCGGCAGAGCGATAATTCGAGTTATGCGTCAAATTGTTCTAGATACTGAAACGACCGGTCTTTCTGCCGAAAACGGCGATCGCATCATTGAGATTGGCTGTGTTGAACTGGTCGCCCGCAAGCTGACCGGCAACAACCTGCATTTCTACTTGAACCCAGGCCGGGACAGCCATGAAGATGCGCTGAAAGTTCACGGTATCAGCAATGAATTTCTGCGCGACAAGCCCAAGTTCTCAGCGGTCGCAGATGAATTGCTAGCCTACCTGGCGGACGCTGAAGTCATCATCCACAACGCACCTTTCGACGTCAGTTTCCTGAACAAAGAACTGTCACTGATCGGCAAGCCTCCGTTGAAACATTGCGTGGCCAAAGTGGTTGACAGCCTGATGATGGCCAAGGAGTTGTTCCCCGGCAAACGCAACTCGCTAGACGCTTTGTGTGACCGTCTCGAAGTAGACAACGCAGGCCGTACTCTGCACGGCGCCTTGCTCGACGCCGAGCTGTTGGCCGACGTTTACATCAACCTCACGCGCGGTCAAAACAGCTTGGTGATGGACATGGGCAGTGAGCCTGCGACCGGTACGACCATTCAAATAGTCGACCTGACCACCTTTGACTTGCCGTTGTTGATGGCCAATCAGCAAGAGACTACTGCGCATGAGGCGCTCTTGACCGGCATTGACAAGGTCAGTAAGGGCAAGACCGTTTGGCGTACGTACGCTGCTTGAAAATTCAGCGTTGAGCACAGGGATCTCTCAAAAAAACTCATATAATCAGAGGCTTGCTACAAAGCATAGGGAGATTAGCTCAGGGGTAGAGCATTGCATTCACACTGCAAGGGTCGCAAGTTCGAAACTTGCATCTCCCACCAAAAAACGTAATTAAATCAAGGACTTAGCTTAACGGCCTAGTCCTTTTTTTGGCTAGTGTCTAATAAGTGTCTAAATCTGCCTTGGCTGTTCTTGGACTAATCGGGCAATTTTCAGGTCGGTGCCTCGGTTCAGATTTCGTACGAATGCCGACGTCAATTTTTTTCTTGCACGTTGTGGCCAACAAAAAGGGGCAGACTCCGGCGGGTTAGCTCGGTAGAAAAAAGCAGTTGTTTTTTCCGTATCAGTGGCGGCCATAGCCGGACATGCTGATGCCATCGTTACGATCAATCTCAAAGACTTCCCAGAAGAAGTGCTGACACAGCACTGAGTCGAGGCTCAGCATCCAGATGACTTCGTGATGAAGCATTCGGCGTACGTGGCAGTTCACTCAATGCAACGCTAATACGCTTACCGATGGATTGCCACGGCCATCGGTCTCGTGATTTTGCTTGGACGACTACCGCTGTGGCGCTGACCCCGTAGCGGTAGTCCGTGTTGGTAAAAATCCAGATTTCTTCAAAACTTTGACTGTCCGAGTCGCTGAGACTAGCCGCGTCGTTTGTAGCCCTCGCGCTTGCTTTGACGTCCCGTAGTGTTTTTTAGTGTCGTCAACGCTATGACCCAAAATCGCTGAAATACTCAAGCCGTCCAAACCTGACGCTTTGAGGTCCGAGGCGAACTGATGGCGGAACGAATATGCACTCACTAAATGTGATCGACGCACGCCGAAAACTTTGCGCCCAAGTTTTCCTGCCGCTACGGAAACTGCATTTGCCGTCGTCTCTGGGGTAGTTCGTGCGCCGCCTACGGCAAGCATCAGAGCAAGCGGACCTACAGCGGAGATGACGCGTTCGGGCTGACCGTGGCCTCGGTCAGTCTTGACGCCGTTAATCTTTAGCTCGACACCGCCCTCGATGGGCTGCAGCCGAATACCCGCTGCAACTTCTGCTGGGCGCACGCCAGCGACAGCTAAAAGAAGCATCCACTCGCGGCACGAGGGGGAGGGCGCTGCCGCCACCAATTGCGCTCGCCAATCGAGCGGCAGACCTCGTAGGCTTTTTCGTTTGCCGACTTTTGGTGCTCCATCGATCGGGCAGACGCTTCCCGCTGCTAAAGCTGTTGCGCTATCTGTGTAGGTGAAAAAAAGTTGGAGGACACGTGCCGCCTTGAACGAACTTAGATAATCTTTGATCTTGCTGGCCGCGATCATTCTGGCTGCAGCAACAAAAATGAGAGCTGCTTTCCTAGCGTAGTAAGTTCCTTTGCTTTTTGTTTGAAGCGCTTCTTCTGGACGGTCAAAGTACAGGCGAGCCGTTCGTTCGTAATGCTCTCGCGTGCGTTTGCTAACTTTGCGCGTTTTTTCTGTTCGCATGTACGTCTCTACGAACTTCAACAAAGCATCATTCTCTTCAAGACTGAGCTGCGTCACATCGTCCATCTTTACCTCCGAGTTTCAATTTTTCGAGACACCTTTTTCGGGCGTCGAAGAAACTCGTTTTGAGGTGTACTGATGTTCAGTTTGACACGTGCCAAGATTCTTTGCAGCGCATCACAAGTTCGTTCACTTCGGTGATGAATCGCTTGATGTGGACGACAAAAAGCCTGATGTTTTCTCGATCGTTTGATGCCTTAAATCAGCCGAGTGATCTTGACTTTTGTACTGACTAAAATTGATGGCATCTTCATTTTTTGTCTTCTTGATTTGTCAAGTCTCCTTCATGTTTTTTGGAGTTCTAAACGGCCCTTTCCTGCGGATAGGGCTCATTGCCTGTCTCGCCTGCCGGCGACAGACAATGAGCGGAATCGATGAACTCTTGATTTTTATGGAGGCTTAAACGCCACCAAAGTGGCTTCTAGGTGTCCTTGATTTAGGGTCTCAAAATTGATGGATGAAAACTTTTGTGTGCTGATGGCTAACTTCCTATTGTGGCGACCTGTTTTGACGGATGTTCTGACTTGGCCTATCCTGCCGGATTCAGTGTTTCGATCTTTCGTTCTGAAGTCACACTTGCTGAAATGACTACAGATTTCCCCCTCTAGATCCGTTAAAGTTTGTTGCCACTTTTGGGCGTTGGCAGCAGCATAGTTCTATAAAACCATTAACCATTCCATGGCCTTGACGAGACAAAAATATACAGAAGTGATTGGCATTGCTAGTGGCAAAGGGGGGGCCGGAAAAACCACGGTGGCCGTTAATCTAGCGTTGTCGCTGCAAGAAAAGGGCTTTCGCGTCATGTTGTTTGATGCGGACTTAGGCTTGGCTAACGCACCTATTTTGTTGGGCACACGCTGCCCTTTCAATATCAGCCATGTGATGCGGGGTGAAAAAAAACTGTCCGAAATCATCGTAACCACACCCCAGAAATTGCGTTTGATCTCTGGGGCTTCTGGAAATCAGGCCTTGGCTGGCCTCACGGCACTAGAAGTCACACAGTTGGTTCAAGCCTTCAGTGATCTGCCAGAAGAGCTGGATTACTTGATCGTCGACATGGCGGCTGGTATCGCGCCGTCCATGTTGGCCCTCATGGCAGCATGCCATCGTCGTTTTATCGTCATGCGAAACGACCCGTCGTCTATTGCTGATGCTTACGGAACCATCAAGGTTCTGTTGGAAGACAAGCTGAAGGATGAAATTTATTTGATTCCCAATGCTGTCAAAAGTAAGCTGGTTGGAGAAGAGCTCTTTCAAAGAGTTAATCGGGTCTGTGCTAAATTTTTGACCGGTACGGTCCGCTACCCTACCTCGATCGTGCAAGACGATTTGATACAAGATGCTCATACGCATCTACAACCCTTGATGACGTATGCACCGAACAGCCGAGCAGCCCAAGATTTTCGCCAGCTGGCGCATGTCGTGACCGAGTTGCCGGCAGTCGAAAAGCCATCCGGCGCTGTGCAGTTTTTTGTTAGCCGCTGGCTCCCACCGCCTTTGTCACGTGAACTGCACTGATACCCGTCAAAAAATGCCGAGTCAGAAAACCGTGCTCAGTGTCAAACGAGGGTGCAGCTCTTGAAATTGACCTCTGCTTAGCTAATTGAACGACCTAGCCGTTGCCTAAACTTATTGTGATGGCGCAGATGAGTCTATGGGTCAAGTCGACTCCAACTTGACTTATCAAAACAGCACCCACTGGGACTCAAGTGCGCTGTGATGTTTTGTAAACCACGCATTCTTTCTGCGGCGTTTACTTCAAATTCCACTAGGTCCTCGGTATGAATCATCTCAAAATCGGCACGCGCTTGGGCTTTGCCTTTGCCTTGGTGCTTCTCATCACGGCCATCCTTGCGGCTGTTGGCATCTCGCGTCTTGGCACCTTGAAGTTGGCCAGTCAAGTGATGGCGACGACCCAAATGGAGCGGAGTTCTCTGGCGCAACGCTGGGAATCCAACATCAATATCAACTGGATCCGTGCAGCAGCTTCGCTCCGGGCGACAGACCCGACGTACATCGAGTCGCTTCAAAAAGACATGGACGCCACGTCGGCGGTCATTGGTGACTTGCAAAAGAAGTTAGAAGGCTTGTTGCAGAGCGAAATTGCCGAGGGACTGATGGCCGACGTCGCCAAAACACGGGAGCAGTACCGTCAAGCGCGAGCCGAGTTGTTGAAAAAGAA
>CANCCE010000201.1 GCA_947374505.1 Comamonadaceae bacterium
GCCCTTGACGACCCGTCCGCCGGTGACGTCCAAGCAAGGAATGATTCGTTTAGCGAGCATGCAGCGATGAACTAGCCATTCAGAGCGTCAGCACGTGCCTGCGCCAGCGCAAAATCAAGATCGCCGCTGTAAATCGAGCGGCCGCAAATGACGCCCTCGACGCCCTCGCCCTCCACTTGGCACAAGGCATCGATGTCGGCCATGTTAGAGAGCCCGCCCGAAGCGATGACCGGAATCCGCAAGGCCTGCGCCAGCTTGACGGTGGCCTCGATGTTGATACCGCTGAGCATGCCGTCACGGCCAATGTCGGTGTAGATGATGGATTCGACGCCGTAGTCTTCAAACTTTTTGGCTAGGTCAACGACTTCGTGACCGGTGAGTTTGCTCCATCCGTCGGTGGCCACTTTGCCGTCCTTGGCGTCCAAACCCACAATGATGTGACCGCCAAAAGCGGTGCAGGCGTCTTGCAAAAAACCGGGGTTTTTGACAGCGGCCGTACCGATGATGACGTAGCGCAAGCCCGCGTCCAGATAGCGTTCGATGGTGTCGAGGTCGCGAATACCGCCGCCGAGTTGCACATCCACCTCGCTGCCCACTTCAAGCAGGATCTTGCGAATCGCTGCCTCGTTTTTTGGCTTGCCGGCAAAGGCGCCGTTCAAATCCACCAGATGCAGGCGACGCGCGCCTTTGTCGACCCAACTGCGCGCCATGGCTGCAGGGTCTTCGCCGAAGGTGGTGGACTGGTCCATGTCGCCTTGTTTGAGGCGAACGCAGTGACCATCTTTCAAGTCAATCGCGGGGATGAGTAGCATGTTGCTTTAAAAAAAGGAAGCTAATAAAGGATGAAAAAATAAAGGCCGCTGGACACAGTTCAAAGGCAGGTCAAGAGCAGATCAGGGATTCCAGTGCAGGAAGTTGCGGTACAAAGCCAATCCCTGATCGGCGCTCTTTTCAGGATGAAACTGCGTCGCGAAAATATTATCCCGTGCAACCGCCGCTGTGAAGCGTCCGCCGTAGTCAGCTTCGCCCGCAGTGTTGCGCGCATCAGACGGCTTGGCGTAAAAACTGTGCACAAAGTAGAAATAAGCGCCGTCGGGAATGTCGACCCACAGCGCATGCGGTGACTGGCTGCCAGCCGGCAAGGCTGAGCTGCCTTGATAGACTTGGTTCCAGCCCATTTGCGGCACCTTGAAGCGGCTACCGTCTGGCTGCAGCCGGCCAGCCAAATCAAACTTGATGACTTCTCCGCCTATCAGCCCAAGTCCGGGTGTGCCGACACCGGCGGGGCCTTCTTCACTGCGGTCCAGCAGCATCTGCATGCCGACGCAGACGCCAAACAAAGGTTTGTGCGCGGCCGCATGCAGCACCGCTTGGCGCAAGCCTGACTCGTCCAACTCGCGCATGCAGTCAGGCATGGCGCCCTGCCCTGGCAGCACCACGCGGTCAGCATCAAGAACGTCTTGCGCGCGGGAGGTGACGACCACCTCAAAACCCGCGCCTTGGGCCACATGCGACACCGCCTGCGACACCGATCGTAAATTACCCATCCCGTAGTCAACCACGGCCACTTTTTTCAGAACTGTCATGACGGCATCAGGCGGTTTACAAAGAACCCTTGGTCGAAGGAATCACACCGGCCATGCGCGGGTCTAGCTCCAGCGCCATGCGCAGGGCGCGGGCGAAGGCTTTGAACACCGTTTCAGCTTGGTGATGGGCGTTTTCGCCGCGCAGATTGTCGATGTGCAGGGTGACAAAAGCGTGATTGGCAAAGCCCTGGAAAAACTCAAAAGCCAGTTGCGAGTCAAACGTGCCGATCATGCCGCTGGTGAACGGCACATTCATGACAAGACCTGGACGGCCGGAAAAGTCGATGACCACGCGGCTCAAAGCCTCGTCCAGCGGCACATAGGCGTGGCCATAACGGCGCAGGCCTTTTTTGTCACCGACGGCCAGCGCCACCGCTTGGCCCAGCGTGATGCCCACGTCTTCTACCGTGTGATGGCCGTCAATGTGCAAGTCGCCATCGGCCTGAATGTCCAGGTCGATCAGCCCGTGACGGGCGATCTGATCCAGCATGTGGTCAAAAAACCCGATGCCCGTGTTGAGGTTTGACGCACCCGAGCCATCCAGATTCACTTTGGCGGTGATTTTGGTTTCAGCCGTGTTGCGCGTGACTTCAGCGGAGCGCGGTACGAAAGCGGTAGGAGGCGTGGCGGTGGTGGTCATAAAGCTTTTTGAAGGGTGGCCAGCAGTTGCGTATTTTCATCGGCCGTGCCAACTGTCAGGCGCAGGCAATTGCTCAGCAATGGGTGCATTTTAGAAATATTTTTGACCAGCACACCGCCGGCCTTCAGGCGCTCGAAAACCAGGCCGGCTGCGTCAGCAGCCCCAGGCACACGAACCAGGATCATGTTGGCGTCGCTGTTCCAGACTGTCAGGCCCGGCATGGCGCGCAGCGCCTTGAGCAAGCGTTCGCGTTGCTGCACCAGATCGGCGGCTTGCGCGGCGAAGACTTCTTGGTGCTCTAGCGCGAACAGCGCGCACTCGTAATTCAGCACGCTGATGTTGTAGGGTGGCCGCACCTTGTCGATTTCGGCGATCAGCGCCTTTGGCCCCATCATGTAGCCCAGTCGCACACCGGCCAAGCCAAACTTGCTGAGCGTGCGCATCAGCAACACATGGCCATGGCGACTGATGCGGCCTAAGTAACTCTTGCTCGAAAACGGTTGATAAGCCTCGTCCATGACAACCAGACCGCCTTGCTCGCCAACGGCGGCGATGATTTTTTCAATCACCGCGTCGTCCCATAAATTGGCCGTCGGGTTGTTCGGATAAGCCAAGTAGACGATGGACGGCTGGTGCTCGGCGATGGCCGCCAGCATGGCCGCTTCGTCGAGTTCGAAGTCAGGGGTCAGCGGCACGCCAACGAAAGCCAGACCTTGCAACTGGGCGCTCATGGCGTACATCACGAAGCCGGGCACGGGGGCCAGCACGCTGCCGCCGGGGACATTGCAGGCCAGCGACAGCAGCGATATCAATTCGTCCGAGCCATTGCCCAGCATGATGTCAAAGCCTTCGGGCATGCCGGCGTAGTCGGCCAGCGCGCGGCGCAAGTCGTTGACACGACCGTCCGGGTAGCGGTTCAGCGCGAGCGCACCCAGACGCCGACCAAGCTCGACTTGCAAGTGCGCTGGCAACCGGTGTGGGTTTTCCATGGCATCGAGCTTGACCATGCCGACAGAGTCTTGAATGGCATAAGCGTGCATCGACTGCACATCTTGCCGGATGCGTTTTTTCAACTCGGGGCTGAGTTGGCCTGACGGGTTGACGCTGTTCACGTTAATCATGCGGCACCCCGCATTGGCGGCACGTCGTTCAATCGCAACTCAGCGGCACGGGCATGGGCTTGCAGACCTTCGCCGTAAGCCAGCTCGGCAGCCACCGGACCCAGCACCTGAGCACCGGCTTGGCTGACCTCAATCAGGCTGGAACGCTTTTGAAAGTCATAAACCCCGAGCGGGCTCGAAAAACGCGCTGTGCCGCTGGTCGGCAAGACGTGGTTCGGACCGGCGCAGTAGTCGCCCAGACTTTCGCTGGTGTAGGCGCCTAAAAAGATCGCGCCAGCATGCTTGAGCAAAGGCTCCCAGCGCTGCGGGTCACGGGTCGAGACTTCGAGATGCTCCGGCGCAATGCGGTTGCTGATCTCGCAGGCTTCTTCCATGCTGCGGGTCTGAATCAAAGCGCCGCGGTCGTTCAGGGATTTGGCGATGATGGCGGCGCGCGGCATGCTCGGCAGCAAACGGTCGATGGCGGCTTGCACTTCGTCGATGTAGGCGTCGTCCGGGCACAGCAAAATGCTTTGCGCCAACTCATCATGCTCTGCTTGGCTGAAGAGATCCATGGCGACCCAGTCGGCTGGCGTGCTGCCGTCAGCCAAGACCAAAATTTCAGACGGCCCGGCAATCATGTCGATGCCGACGGTGCCGAAAACGCGGCGCTTGGCCGCCGCCACATAAGCATTGCCCGGGCCGGTGATCTTGTCGACCGCTGGCACTGTGGCCGTGCCGTAGGCCAGTGCGGCCACCGCTTGCGCGCCTCCGATGGTGAAGACCCGGGTGACACCGGCCACATGAGCAGCCGCCAGCACCAGCGGGTTTTTGTCACCGCGCGGGGTCGGCACCACCATGATGATCTCGCCGACACCCGCGACATGCGCAGGAATCGCGTTCATCAGCACCGACGATGGATAAGCCGCTTTGCCGCCGGGCACGTAGATGCCCACGCGGTCGAGTGGCGTGACTTTTTGTCCCAGCAAACTGCCGTCGGCGTCACGGTAACTCCAGCTCTCGCCGCAGGCTTTTTTCTGCGCCTCGTGGTAGCTGCGAACCCGCGCAGCGGCCGCTTGTAGTGCAACGCGCTGAGCTTCTGGAAGCCCCTCAAAAGCCGCTTTAAGTTCGGCTTGCGTCAGCTCCAAGGCCTGCACGCTGGCCGCCTCCAGCCCATCAAAACGGCTGGTGTACTCCAACACTGCGGCATCACCGCGCAGCTGCACGTCGGCCAGAATCGCGGCAACGCGCTCTTCAATCGCCGCATCGGCGTCTGCTGACCAATGCAGGCGCGCCTTGAAGGCAGCTTCAAAGCCGCTGGCAAGCGTGGACAGACGGACAGGTTGAGCGACGAGGTTCATTGGGGCAACAGAAAAGAAAATGTTAAGCGGCGACAGCCCGAGCCAGTGAATCAATCAGGCGGCGAATCGGCTCTTGTTTGAGCTTGAGCGCCACTTGGTTGACCACCAAGTGGGAGCTGATGTCCATGATGCGCTCGACTTCCACCAAGTGGTTGGCTTTGAGCGTGTTGCCGGTGGAGACCAGGTCGACAATCGCGTCGGCCAGACCCGTCAAAGGCGCGAGCTCCATGCTGCCGTACAACTTGATCAGGTCGACATGAACGCCCTTGCTGGCGAAAAAATCACGTGAGATGGCCACGTACTTGGTGGCGACCTTGAGGCGTCCCCCTTGGCGCACGGCTGCGGCGTAATCAAAGCCATCACGCACCGCCACGCTGATGCGGCATTTTGCGATTTGCAAATCCAGCGGCTGGTACAAGCCCTGGCTGCCGGATTCAAG
>CANCCE010000202.1 GCA_947374505.1 Comamonadaceae bacterium
GTGGCCGCCTGCATCTGCTTGGCCCAGCATCAGCGCTTGCGCCTGCGCCAACACATTGGCAAGTAATTTGTCGTGATGACCCTGCAAGTTGTGCGCGGCTTTTTTGACCGCCACAAACTCCACCGGCACCACCACTGTGCCTTGGTGCAGCATCTGAAAATAAGCGTGCTGCCCGTTGGTGCCGGGCTCGCCCCAGAGCACCGGCGCGGTGTCAAAAGGCAAGGCCGCACCGCTGCGGTCAACCCGCTTGCCGTTGCTCTCCATCTCCAACTGTTGCAAGTACGCTGGCAAGCGCTGCAAGGCGCTGTGGTACGGCGCCAAACTGCGGCTGCTGAAACCATGAAAGTTGCGGTACCAAACGTCGAGCAAGCCGAGTCGAATCGGCACATTGCGCGCGGCAGGCGCGGTGCGAAAGTGCTCGTCCATCGCGTGTGCACCGGCCAGAAAATCTTTGAAACCTGCCGCGCCGATGCTGATGGCCAAAGGCAGACCAATCGCTGACATCAATGAATAGCGGCCACCCACCCAGTCCCAAAAACCAAAGGTGGTGGTGATGCCAAAGGCTTGAGCACCCGCCACGTTGCTGGTGAGCGCGGCAAAATGCCGTGCAATTTTCGGCGCTGCGGCAGCGCCCAGTTGCGCTTCAAACCAACGCTTGGCCGACAGCGCGTTGGTCATGGTCTCGGTGGTGGTGAAGGTTTTTGAGGCTACCAAAAACAGTGTTTTCTCGGCGTCCAGCTGGCTCAAAATACCAGCCAACTCGTGGCCATCGACGTTCGAGACAAAGTGAAAGCGCTTGCCCGGAATCGAGAATTCTGCCAGCGCCAGCACCGCCATTTGCGGCCCCAAGTCTGAGCCGCCAATGCCGATATTCACCACATCAGTGATGCTCTCGTCGGCCCGCACTTGCTCGGCATACGCCAGCATGGCCGACAACGTGGTGTGAACTTCAGTGAGAGCGTCATGCCAAGGCCGCGGCTGGTCGCTGGGCTGCTGCGCGGGTTGCCGCAGCAAAAAATGCATGACGGCGCGCTGCTCGGTGGTGTTGATCGGTTGCCCGGCAAACATGGCGTCCCGGTGCGCCTCTAAGCCGCATTGCTGGGCCAAGGTTTGCAGCAAATTTTCCGTCCGCTCATCGATCAGGTTTTTAGACAGATCGGCAAAAACGTGGGGCGCTGGCTGGCTGAAGTTGGCAAAACGTTGCGCGCCCAGTGCCGTGTCTACGGCGTCTGCGCTGAACGCCTGACGCAGGTCAAAGCCTTGGCCCTCTGACGCAAAGTGCGCCTGCAACGCGGCCCAAGCGGGCGTGCGGTCGCAACGGGTAGTGCCCGTCATGCAGCCAGCATCAGTTGCTCAAGTTTGACGGCGTCAGCCGCAAAAGCACGAATGCCTTCAGCCAGTTTTTCGGTGGCCATCGCATCTTCGTTCAGGGCAAATCGGAAACTCGCTTCGTCAAACTGCACGTTCGGTAAGTCCAGCGCCTTGGCGGCATCGGCGTCCAGCGCACGCAGCAGCGGCGCGTCGGTTGCGGCTAACTGGGCCAGCAACTCCGGGCTGATGGTCAGCAAGTCGCAGCCGGCCAGCGCCGTGATCTGCCCGACATTGCGAAAGCTCGCGCCCATGACTTCGGTGGCGATGCCAAATTTTTTGTAATGGTTGTAGATCTCACGCACCGACTGCACGCCGGGGTCATGGGCGCCCGCTTTGTCGGCCTCGACCCACGCCGCGCCAGCTGATTTTTTGTACCAGTCATAAATACGCCCGACAAAAGGCGAGATCAGCTGCACCTTGGCTTGGCCACAAGCCACCGCCTGGCAGAAAGAAAACAGCAAGGTCAGGTTGGTGTGAATACCCGCGCGCTCCAGTTCGGCCGCCGCCTGAATGCCCTCCCACGTCGCCGCCACTTTGATCAACACGCGATCAGCCGAAATGCCTTCGGCTTTGTACAGAGCGATCAGCCGCTTGCCGCGCTCCACCGTGGCCGCAGTGTCAAAGCTCAAACGCGCATCGACCTCGGTCGACACGCGGCCCGGAATGATTGACAGAATCTCTCCACCAAAACGCACTAGCAAGCGGTCGATCACCTCGTCCAGCGGCTGACCGCGAAAGCGCGTCACAACGTCTTTCATCAGCGGTTGGTAATCGGCCTTTTGCACCGCCTTGAGAATCAGCGACGGATTGGTCGTCGCATCTTGCGGCTTGAACTGGCTGAGTTGTTTGAAGTCGCCGGTGTCGGCCACCACGGTCGTGAATTGTTTGAGTGCGTCGAGTTGATTCATTTTGTAATTATCGTGTTGCTCAGCGCCAAATCAGAGCTCAACCACAGTTACGTTACCGGAACGAACTTTTGCCACCCTTGCCCCCCGCGTCCTTGCGAGCGCAGCGCGGCAACCCATCCCCGGTTCCCTCCCCTACACCCCGATCCGTGTCCTTCGACTCTGCAGCAAGGCAATGTTCTGCTCGCCAGTGACGGTACTGGCGTAGTGGGTGTTGATCACTTCCACACTGGTCCTGGCATTGCGCGCCAAGGTCAGCAGGTCAATCCCCTGACCGTACAGCAACCGGAAGGTGATCGACGAGTGCCGCAGGCTGTACAAACTGCGCGGCTGGCCGTGCGGGCCCATCTTCAGACCCGTTTGCGCCAGGATCCAGTTGAAGTGAAAGTTCAGCACCCAGTGCGCGTAATTGCGGTCTTGCAGGGCCGGTAGAAACAAATAGTCGTCAGCTGCGCCATGGCCGGTGATGGCTTGCTGCTTGCAGATCTGCTGGTAGCAGCGCACGGCCGGCTGCAAAGTCACAATCGGCCGGCCGTGGCTTTTGGTTTCGGGCAGCGTCAAACGCAAATACGTGTTGCCCGCCCGCACAATCTCGACGTGCCGGTGTTTCAGGGTTTTGAGGTCACTCGGGCGAATAAAGCTGTTGAGCATGAAAGCAATGGCGTGCGCCATGTCGGGCGGCATGCGCTGCTCGGCCACGCGAATTTTGTAATTCGCCCGAATCTCGTCAGACGTTGCCGGGTATTGCTCCCCGCGCAAACGACGCGCGGTGCGGATGATCTTCCAGTACTCGCTGGGCGTGAAAGCGCCGCGCGGGGTGGTGACGATCTTGATCTTCGGAAACTCCGGCAGCTTGTCCAACTCACCAATCGCCACCGCATAGGACAACACCTTGCGCACCGCCACCATGTACTGGCTGATGGTGGTGGTGCTGAAGGTTTGGCTCAAGAATTGGGTGAACTCCATCAAGGCCAAGAAGTTGATGTTGACGGGCGGCTGATTGCCCCAGCGCGGCAAGATGTGGGCGTCTAGGCGGTTGCGCAGCACTTGGTAGCTGCCCAAGGCATATTCGCCGCGCTGCGATCTGGCCAGCTCATTGGCCAGCACCTGGCTGGCCAACGCGCCAAAGGTCACGCCGGGCTTGCCTGGCTTTTTGGCTGCAGTTCCAAGTTCGTCAGAATGTGCCAACTCATGGTCTTGGACTGATCCAATCCCAGGCTTTCCAATCCGCTTCGGAAACAACTGTGCCTGACCGTTGGCGCCTGGTGCGCTGTAATGCTGGGCCATCAGCTGCTCATAAAACTGACGCGCAAAGCTTTGCGCCATGCGCAGTGACTGGCTTTGCGTGCTGCGCCGGTACGTGCGCCCGCCCATCCAGCAACGCACTTGCCAAAAGCGGCTGGCGGCGATTTTGAAGACACAGAGCTTTTGCGGGTAGCCCGGCACGGGCGTCAGGGTCTCGGGGATTGGCACCGTGCGCTCCCGCTGCAGCGGGCGCACATGCACCCCAGGCGACGGGTCGTTGGCGGCAGCGTGTTCGTTAAATGGATTACGTTCGAACATCTGACGAGAATATTTTTATATTTTAATTCTGTCAAATTCACCCCATAAAGAGTACTTAATATATATTTAATTTTAAATATTCAATTATTTGTGATTTTGACTGCCAATCTCTTTTGCCTTCATGGGTGATTCCTAAAGTCCTCAAAAGCGTTATCTTTACTTTGTACAGCGGTCAAAGTGCAACGGGTTAGATCCTGTTTCTGCTTGCACCGCCCCTGCCAATCTAAGCGTGTTGAAGCCCTTTCTGAAACCTCAAAAACCTCTGCCCTGGCTGCTCTGGCCGCCGTCTCTGCAGCTTCTGCTCAGTCCACCGTCACTCTGTACGGCAACTTAGACGCAGGCGTTGTTAGCTACAACAACGCCAACGCTGCTAAACAAAACGCTGTTGTCTACGGCGACGGCATGCTGACTTCTTCCATCTGGGGCCTGAAAGGCTCTGAAGATCTGGGCGGCGGTTTGTCAGCTGTCTTCAAAGCTGAAGGCGACTTGCTGACGAACGCCGGCGGTTCTAACCAGAACGGCATCTTCCGCCGTGGAGCCAATTTTGGCTTGTCAAGCGCCTCGCTGGGTACCCTGGCTTTCGGCAATAACAACAACCCAATCATCAGCACCAACGCGGCTTTGATGCCTTTGGGCGGCAACTCCCTGTCGACCACTGTCGCCACTTCCATGGCTTTCAGCGACTTCTACACCAAGAACGCTGTCACCTACACCTCACCTAACATCGCTGGTTTGGTCGGTGTGCTGCAACGCGGTATGTCCAACAACGTGAACTCCTTCAGCGAAGGCTCTGTCACCGCTTACAGCTTGGCTTACGTCAATGGTCCTCTGGAACTGCGTGGTGCCGGTCAAGACCGTCAAGCCGCAACTTCAACCATCTTGTCGGCTGCCAACTCCAAGCTCGCCTCAGCCGGCGGCGAACAAGTGACAGCCACGGACGTGAACAAGCGTTCCTACGTGTTGGGCGGCAAGTACACCATCGGTGCATTGGGCCTGGGCCTGGCTTACCTCAACAGCGAGAAAGCTGCTGACAACGGTATCAACACCGCGCGCACCATCAAGCAGACTGGCGTGCAAGCTGGCGCTTCTTACCAGTTGACGCCTGCCGTCATTCTGGGCGCGTCTTTCACCAAGTCGCAAGGCAGCTCGCTGACCAACTTGCAAGCTCGCTACTCCTTGAGCAAGCGCACCATGGTGTACGGCTATTTCGGTATGGCTGACAACGCTGCCAACACCGCTGCCAATGCCACCAACTTCGCACC
>CANCCE010000203.1 GCA_947374505.1 Comamonadaceae bacterium
GAAAAGGTTTACAACGCACCCGGTTCCTGCGTGTCCTGCCACCAGGCCAACGGCAAGGGTGGCGGAGTGGTCAAGCCCCTGGACGGTGCCGCTGTCGTGCAGGATGCCGACAAGAGCAAGCAAATCCATGTGCTGTTGAACGGCCAGAACAATGGCGCCATGCCATCCTGGAAGACGCTGAGCGACACCGACATTGCTGCGGTCATTACCTATACCAAGAACCATTGGTCCAACAAGACCGGCCAGCTGGTGCAGCCTGCCGAAGTGCTGGCTTTGCGCAAGTAAGCGCTCCAAGCCTTACCCGCAAGACCGCCCGTAAAGAATCGAAAACGAAGTTTCAGTGCAGACTGACTTGTACCCAAGTTGGTCGTAACTAAAAGGAAAAGAAAATGAGCGCAGTCCTAGGCCATCCCGAGCACGCCCATGAGCACCACGACGACCACCATGCCCCCACGGGCTGGCGCCGTTGGGTGTTCGCGACCAACCACAAGGACATCGGCACGCTGTACATGATGTTCAGCCTGACCATGCTGATGATTGGCGGCGTTCTGGCGCTGCTGATCCGCGCCGAGCTGTTCCAGCCCGGGCTGCAGTTTGTCAACCCCGAGTTGTTCAATTCCCTCACCACCATGCACGGCCTGATCATGGTGTTCGGCGCCATCATGCCGGGCTTTGTGGGCTTTGCGAACTGGATGATTCCGCTGCAGATCGGCGCGGCCGACATGGCCTTTGCCCGCATGAACAACTTCAGCTTCTGGCTGATGATTCCCGCTGGCGCCATGCTGGCCGGTTCCTTCTTCATGCCAGGCGGCGCACCCGCTGCCGGCTGGACGCTGTACGCACCGCTGACCCTGCAGATGGGCCCCTCCATGGACGCTGGCATTTTTGCCATGCACATCCTGGGCGCCTCATCGATCATGGGCTCGATCAACATCATCGTCACCATTCTGAACATGCGCGCCCCCGGCATGACACTGATGAAGATGCCCATGTTCGCCTGGACCTGGCTGATTACCGCCTACCTGCTGATCGCCGTGATGCCGGTGCTGGCCGGTGCCATCACCATGACGCTGACGGATCGCCACTTTGGCACCAGCTTCTTCAATCCCGCCGGTGGCGGCGACCCGGTGATGTACCAACACATCTTCTGGTTCTTCGGTCACCCCGAGGTCTACATCATGATCTTGCCGGCCTTCGGCATCGTCAGCCACATCATTCCGGCTTTCTCACGCACGCGCCTGTTTGGCTACGCCTCGATGGTTTACGCCACGGGTTCGATCGCCATTCTGAGCTTTGTCGTTTGGGCTCACCACATGTTCACCACCGGTATGCCGGTGACGGGTCAGCTGTTCTTCATGTACTCGACCATGTTGATCGCCATCCCTACGGGTGTGAAAGTGTTCAACTGGATCGCCACTATGTGGAAAGGCTCCATGACCTTTGAGACGCCGATGCTGTTCGCGGTGGGCTTTTTGTTCGTTTTCACCATGGGCGGTTTCACCGGCCTGATCCTTTCCGTCGCGCCGATCGACATCCAACTGCAAGACACTTACTACGTGGTGGCTCACTTCCACTACGTGCTGGTGGCGGGTTCCCTGTACGCCATGTTTGCCGGCTTCTACTACTGGTGCCCTAAGTGGACCGGTGTGATGTACAACGAGTCACGCGGCAAGATCCACTTCTGGTGGTCGCTGATCTCTTTCAACGTCACGTTCTTCCCTATGCACTTCTTGGGTCTGGCCGGTATGCCGCGTCGTTATGCCGACTATCCGATGCAGTTTGCTGACTTCAATGCCTTGGCCAGCGTGGGGGCTTTGTTCTTCGGTTTGGCACAGGTCTATTTCTTTATCTTTGTAGCGATTCCCGCCATGCGCGGCATCGGTCCTAAAGCCGCAGCCAGCCCATGGGAAGGCGCAGAGGGCCTTGAGTGGGAAGTGCCTTCGCCAGCACCTTTCCATACCTTCGAGAACCCACCCAAGCTGAATGCTGCTGCCAACAAGGTGATCGGCTGATTGCCGACAATTCCTTCGTAAAGACGACATGACACCTGAACAAAAAAAGAGCAATCGCCGCCTGGGTTTGATCCTCGCGACGGTCGCGTTTGTATTTTTCGTCGGCTTCGTGGCGCGCTCCATTTTGCTTGGCCGGGGTTGAAGTCGAACGCTATGGCCAACACCCGCGAAAACTCTAAAATGCTGGGCAAGCTGGGCGTCATCGTGCTCGGCATGTTCGCTTTTGGGTATGCGCTGGTCCCGCTGTACAACGCTATTTGCGAAATGACCGGGATCAACATCCTGGCCATGGGCGACAAACAGATTCCAGGCGCGACGTCGTCGCAGGCAGCCAATACGCAGGTCGACAAAACGCGCAGCATCACCATTGAATTTGACGCCAATTCGCGGGGTCCATGGCA
This sequence comes from Comamonadaceae bacterium, assembly GCA_947374505.1. Taxonomy (GTDB): domain Bacteria; phylum Pseudomonadota; class Gammaproteobacteria; order Burkholderiales; family Burkholderiaceae_C; genus Polaromonas. The sequence continues at coordinate 2,414 of CANCCE010000203.1, forward strand.
CTTCAAACCGGCCACGCGCAGCTTGCAAGTACACCCGGGCGAACTCACCACCGTCATGTACGAGTTTCAAAACGTCCAGGACCGTGTCATGTCCGCGCAGGCCATTCCGAGCTATGCGCCTCGGCAGTCGGCCGCTCATTTCAACAAGCTGGAGTGTTTCTGTTTCAACCAATACACGCTGGCCCCTGGTGAAAAAAAACAGTGGCCGGTGGCCTTCGTGATTGACAACAAGTTGCCCAAGGATGTCACCACCATCACCCTGTCTTACACCTTCTTTGAAGTCGGTGGCAAAACACCGGCAGCACCGCCGGGGTTTCAGGATAAATCAGCCTTGAAGCCGGTTGCTGCTGCAACTGTAGTTAAACCTGAGGTCGTCGGTCTATGAGCGCCCGCTCAGTTGCGTTGACGATTTTGCACACGGTCAAGGCGGTGGCTTGGTCCTTTATTGGCCTGCGTGGCAGCAAAGATTCCGAGCAAAACGCCAAGAAGCTGAATCCATTGCACATCATTGCGGTCGCTCTGGTGTTTATATTTTTGTTTGTGGGTGCTTTGGTTTTTTTCGTGAATTGGGTCGTACTGACATAAGCTAGGTTTTACGTGACAACCCCCCACGACAAACAGTGTGGAAACACAAGTTTTTCGAAAATTAGAGACTTTAGAGAGAACAGAGGAATCGAGATGTCTTCAGCAACACACGGGTCTACCCCTTATTACTTCGTGCCGGGTCCCTCCCGTCATCCTGCCCTGGCTGCCTTGGGCCTGTTTTTCGTGATCCTGGGTGCAGGCCAGTGGATCAACGGCGTTGGCTGGGGCGTTTACTCCCTGACTTTTGGCATGATCCTATTTCTCAGCGTGTTGTTCCAGTGGTTCAGCCAAGCGGTGGGTGAAAGCGAAGGCGGTAGCTACGGTCGGAAGATCGACATGTCGTTCCGCTGGAGCATGAGCTGGTTCATTTTTTCTGAAGTGATGTTTTTTGGTGCCTTTTTCACCGCACTCTGGTGGGCTCGTTCGCACTCGATTCCGGCACTCGGCAGCTTGGAGAATGCGCTGCTGTGGCCTGACTTCAAGGCCGTTTGGCCGAGCATGGCGGCTGGTGCAACGGCTTCACCAGCTGGCATCGTTGAGCCCTTCAGTACCGTGGGTCCCTTTTGGTTGCCAACCATTAACACCGCTTTGTTGCTCAGCTCCGGCGTGACGCTGACCATTGCCCACCATGCTTTGCGTGATGGCAACCGTGCCCGCACCCTTGGGTTCATGTGGGTCACTGTGTTGTTGGGTCTGCTCTTCCTGTTCGTGCAAGGCTATGAATACGCTCACCTTTACAGCGAGCTGAATCTCAAATTGTCTTCTGGCATCTATGGCTCAACTTTTTATATGCTGACGGGTTTTCACGGTTTCCACGTGTTCGTTGGCATGTTGATGCTGTTGTTCATCACCTTGCGTCTTGGTAAAGGCCATTTCACTGCAGACAAACACTTCGGATTTGAAGGTGCCGCTTGGTACTGGCACTTTGTTGACGTTGTTTGGCTGGGTCTTTATATTTTGGTTTACTGGCTCTGATTGGTTGCCAGGGAGGGCGCTGCATCGCAGCGTCATGACTCGCCAACCTTTCGCCAAGTAACAAATAAAAAAGGCCGCGATGCGGCCTTTTTTGATGCGCATAGGGCCGCTATTCGTCACAGCCCTTTGATTCACCTGCCGGATGGCAGCCCAGTCGGCTGAATGTAGCCGAGCTTCCATGCCAGCAAGATGCAGACGAACAGAAGAATTGACAAGCCTACGCGAATGGCAAGGGCGCGCGCCATGTGACTGGTCTTGGCTTTACCACCAGTACCGTCCTTCATCATGAAGTAAAGGGCAGAAGCCAGGCTGCCCAAAATAGCGACAAAAGCGAAAGCAATGAGATAAGACATATGGCTGATTATCCGTCTATGAGAGCAAGCGCACAGTCGGGTCGGTTCTGGGTGGTCACTGTGGCCACGCTGCTGACGGCGGCACTGACTTTTTCTCTGGGTCAGTGGCAACTGGGGCGAGCGGCGCAAAAGCAATCCTTGCAAGCCTCGCTCGATCAGAAAAAGGGCTTGCCGCCACTGGGCCATACGGCGTTGCTGATGAGCCAAGACAAGGTCTCCTCTGACTTGGTCGACAGGCAAATAGAACTGACGGGTCGTTGGCTGGTCGAACAGACGGTGTACCTTGACAACCGTCCAATGAACGCCAAGCCTGGTTTTTGGGTGATGACGCCTTTGCTGCTGACTGGATCGGACAAGGCTGTGCTGGTGCAGCGTGGCTGGATTCCACGTAACTTCGAAGACCGTACCGCCTTGGCCCCCATTGAAACACCGGCCCGAACCGTCACGTTGCTGGGGCGAATATCCCCCGCGCCTGCCAAGCTTTACGCCTTCAAAGGAGGTGACAGCGGTCGCATCCGGCAAAATCTCGACATCCCCACTTTCGCCTCTGAAACCGGCTTGCCGCTGATCTCAGCGCTGGTGATTCAAATGGATCCCGCCAGCGAAGGGCTGCAGCGCGATTGGGCAGCGCCCAACACCGGGGTCGATAAACACTATGGTTACGCTGTGCAGTGGTTCGGACTTTGCGCCCTGGTGCTGGGTTTGTACGTCTGGTTCCAGCTGATAGCGCCCTACCGTCAACGTCGGTCGCTG
>CANCCE010000204.1 GCA_947374505.1 Comamonadaceae bacterium
AGCTACACCTACTTTGTGCCCGACGTCGCGTACCACTTGGCCAAATGGGAGCGTGGTTACACCCGCGCCATCAACATCCAGGGCATGGACCACCACGGTACGATTGCCCGCGTGCGCGCCGGTCTGCAAGCAGCCGGTGCCGGCATCCCGGCCAACTACCCCGACTATGTGCTGCACACCATGGTGCGCGTGGTGCGTCACGGTGAAGAGGTCAAAATCTCCAAACGCGCCGGCAGTTACGTCACGCTGCGCGACCTGATCGAGTGGACCAGCAAGGACGCTGTGCGCTTCTTTTTGCTCAGCCGCAAGCCCGACACCGAATACGTCTTTGACATTGATTTGGCGCTGGCCAAGAACAACGAAAACCCGGTCTACTACGTGCAATACGCCCATGCACGCATTTGCTCGGTGCTACTCCGCCATGCGGGCCTCGACGATGACGACATCAAAAGCCAGCTGCCGAGCGGACAAGACGAGCTGCAGTTCAGAGCAGAACGTGTGCGGGCGATTGCCGACGAGTTGCGCAGCGTCGACGTCTCGCCGCTGGACAGTCCGCAGGCCCAGTCCTTGATGCTGTTGCTGGCCAAATACCCCGACATGCTGAGCAACGCTGCCAGCGGTTTTGCCCCGCATGACGTGGCCTTTTACCTGCGTGAATTGGCGGCCAATTACCACAGTTACTACGATGCCGAGCGCATCTTGGTCGATGACGAGGATGTCAAGTTGGCGCGGTTGGCGCTGGTGGCGGCGGCACGCCAGGTGTTGCACAATGGTTTGCAAGTGTTGGGCGTCAGCGCGCCGGCCAAAATGTGAAGAAACTGATTATGAAAAAGCAACGCGGCGGAACCCTTCTGGGCTTCATCATGGGCGCCCTGATCGGGCTTGGCGCAGCCTTGGCTGTGGCGGTCTACATCACGAAGGTGCCGATGCCCTTCATGAAAAAAGCGCCTGTTCTTGGCTCTGAAAATGAAGCCACTGAGGCGCAGAAAAATCGTGATTGGGATCCCAATTCCGGACTGGTGAACAAGCCGGCTGCCAAGCCGACACCTAGCGACGCATCCTCTGCGCCGGCTCCGTCAGCAGACCCGCTGGGCGATCTGGCCAATGCTAAATCTGAGGTCAAGTCCGAAGCCGCTGTTCGGCCCGCAGCACCTGCCCCGTTGTCGTTGCCGGCTTTGTCACCCCCTGCCACGGCAACCACTGGTGCCAGCGCCGACCCTTTCAATTACGTTGTGCAGGCAGGAGCCTTTCGCACGCCCGAAGATGCTGAGCAGCAACGCGCCAAGCTGGTGCTGATGGGCTTCCAGCCCCGCGTCAGCGAGCGCGAGCAGTCGGGTCGCCTCGTGTACCGTGTCCGGCTCGGACCGTTTGACAAAAAAGACGACGCCGACAAAGCCAAGATCAAGCTGGACAGCAGTGGCATCGAAGCCGCGCTGGTCCGCGTTCAAAAATAACCCATCGTTGAGGAAAAAATCAATGCAAAGACGTGAATTTTCGCAAGTCGCTCTGTCTGCCGCCACCTTGGCAGGTCTGACGGCCGCACTGCCGCTGACGGCTCAGGCCCAAGGCAAGCCGCTCACCGAGGGCATCGATTATTTGCAGTTGGACAAGCCGGCGCCAATCGAAGCTGCCGCCGGCCAAGTCGAGGTGGTCGAGTTTTTTTGGTACAGCTGCCCGCACTGCAATGTTTTTGAGCCGCAATTCGATGCGTGGGCTAAAAAAGCCCCCAAGGATGTCTCCGTGCGGCGCGTTCCCGTGTCATTTCGACCTGATTTTGAGCCCCAGCAGCGCCTTTATTACGTGCTGGAAGCCTTGGGCAAAGTCGATGCCCTGCATAAAAAGGTCTTTTACGCCATCCACGTTGAAAGGCAGGCGCTCAACACGGCTGAACTGGTGGCCGCCTGGGCTGAGAAGCAAGGTCTCAACAAAGCCAAATTCACCGAGCTTTACAACTCTTTTCCGATCAACCTGAAAGCCCGAAAAGCGACTCAACTGCAAGACGCTTTCAAGGTGGACGGTGTGCCCGCGCTAGGCGTGGCGGGCCGTTACTACACTTCGGGTACTTTGGCTGGCACCATGGAACGTGCGCTGGCGGTCACCGATCACCTGATCACTGTGGCCCGCAAGAGCAAATAAAACGTCGTCAGAGCCGCTGCGACTCAGGTCGCTACCGGTCAACAAAAGCCGCCTTGTTCTTGTAACAGGCGGCTTTTTATCTGGATAAGTCATTCCTTGGGCACATGGGCTGGCTACAATCATCAGATAAATTACAGCAAGATTCGTGCCCTTATGAACTATTACTCTCCTCTGTGGCTGATTTTGGCCTTGCTTGCCGTTTTTCCAGCAGCAGCCGAAAAAGCCGATCGCGACAAGCCCATGAACGCTGAGTCGGATGCGCTGCGCTATGACGATCTCAAGCAAAGCAGTGTTTTCACGGGCAACGTGGTCATCACCAAAGGCACCATCTTGATTCGGGGTGCTCGTGTCGAGGTGTTTCAAGACGCGCAGGGCTACCAGCAGGCGGTGGTCATCGCTGAGCCTGGCAAACTGGCTTACTACCGCAGCAAACGCGACGGCGTCGATGAAGTCATTGAAGGTGAAGGCGAGCGCATCGAGTACGACAGCCAAGCCGACAATGTCAAGTTCATCCGCAAAGCCGTGCTGCGGCGCTATGTGGGCGGCAAGTTGGCCGATGAGTCGAATGGTGCACTGATCCGCTACGAGAACACCACCGACGTCTTCACGGTCGATGGCAGCGCTCAGCCAGTCCGGACCCCTTCCAACCCAAGCGGGCGTGTACGCGCCTTGCTGGCCCCCCGCGCTGCTGGACCAGCCGCAGTGAATGCCGCCCCGACTGCACCTGTCAATGCCACGCCATCCCCCAACCTTCGCCCCAGCACCACGCTGGGCATCGACAAAAAATAAACACTTCTTGATGGATATGGACCTAACGCAAGCCCAACAGCCCAGCCGACTCGTCGCTCAAGGCCTGCAAAAATCATATGGGAGCCGCAAGGTCGTCAAGGACGTTTCGCTCACCGTTCAAAGCGGCGAAGTGGTCGGTTTGCTGGGCCCCAACGGTGCCGGCAAGACAACTTCTTTTTACATGATCGTCGGCCTCGTGCGTGCTGACGCCGGCCAGATCAGCATCGACGGCCAGTCGATCGAGCAGATGCCGATTCACCGACGCGCCCGGCTCGGCCTGAGTTACTTGCCCCAAGAGGCTTCGATTTTTCGCAAACTCACCGTCGAGCAAAACGTGCGCGCCGTGCTGGAGCTGCAACGCGACGATGCTGGCAAACCCCTCGGCGAGGCGGAGATTCGCCAGCGCACCGACAGCTTGCTGCAAGAGTTGCGTGTTGAGCATTTGCGCGATTCTCCGGCACCGGCACTCTCGGGTGGTGAACGCCGCCGCGTTGAAATCGCCCGCGCCCTCGCCACGCAGCCGCGCTTTATTTTGTTGGACGAACCGTTCGCCGGCATCGACCCAATCGCCGTCATTGAAATTCAGCGCATCATCGGTTTTTTGAAAGCGCGCGGCATTGGCGTGCTCATCACCGACCACAACGTGCGCGAAACGTTGGGCATTTGTGACCATGCTTACATCATCAGTGAAGGCCATGTGCTGGCGATGGGGACGCCGTCCGAAATCGTCAACAACGCAGATGTGCGCCGGGTTTATCTCGGCGAACATTTTAAGATGTGACATGAAGCAAGGCCTGTCCCTTCGCGTCTCGCAGCACTTGGCGCTGACGCCGCAGTTGCAACAGTCGATTCGTCTGCTGCAACTCTCCACGCTAGAGTTGAGTCAGGAAGTCGAGCAGATGCTCGATGAAAACCCGTTTCTCGAAATCACCGAAGAAGCGGCATCGCGTGAAGAGTTTGGCTTGGCTGAGGCCGATGCACCGGTCAGCCAGGATATTCGCGACTTCGAGTATTCCGCCAGTGACAGCGCTGCCAGCAGCGCAGATGACAAAGCGTCCATCAGCAGTGAAGCCGATAGCAGCGAACCGAAATTAGAAGAAAGCTGGGAGGGCGATGGCACAGTCGAGTCGGCGCCTGACGACAGCGAGTGGGGCAGCGACGCACCAGCACGCAAGAACAACAATGACGACAGCGAAGACGTCGACGCGGCCGAGCTGGCGCGCAGCCAAGAGTCTTTGCAAGACCATTTGCACCGGCAGTCTCTGGGCTTGCGTTTGTCGGATGAAGACCGCGCCGCGCTGCACTTTTTGATCGAATCGCTCAACGACGATGGTTACTTAGAAGACACCTTGGCATCGCTGGCCGCGGGGCTGGCGGGTGATGACTTGGAGCAGGCCGAAGAGCTGGAGCAGCACTTCGCCATGGCGCTCAACCTCTTGCAGCACATGGAGCCCGCCGGTGTCGGCGCGCGCAATCTGGGCGAGTGCCTGAGCCTGCAATTGCTCGACTGCAAAAACACCGAAGAAGTCCGTGCGGCGATGGCCATTTGCCTTCAGCCGATGGAGCTGTTGGCCAAGCGCGACGTCAAGCGCCTGACGTTGTTGTGCGGATTTTCGGAAGCGGCGATCAAGCTGGCCATCGGCATCATTGGTCGACTCGACCCGAAGCCGGGCCGGCGTTTTGTGAACGTCGAGCGCAACGTGGTGGTGCCCGATGTGCTGGTCGTCAAGTCCGGGCGCGGCTTCAAGGTCTCGCTCAACGGCGAAGTCATGCCGAAGTTGCGCGTGCACGATATTTACGCCAATGCACTGAAGCAACACAAGGGTCAGGGCGGTGCGGCCTTGCAGCAGCGGCTGCAAGAAGCCCGCTGGTTCATCAAGAATATTCAGCAGCGCTTTGACACGATTTTGCGGGTCTCTACCGCAATCGTTGAGCGGCAAAAAAACTTCTTCATGCACGGCGAGCTGGCCATGCGGCCGCTGGTGTTGCGTGAAATCGCGGACGAGCTGGGCTTGCACGAGTCGACCATTTCGCGCGTCACCACCGCCAAATACATGAGCACGCCTTACGGCACGTTTGAGCTGAAATATTTCTTTGGCTCGGCGCTGGGCACGGAGTCGGGCGGCAACGCGTCGAGCACGGCAGTGCG
>CANCCE010000205.1 GCA_947374505.1 Comamonadaceae bacterium
AACTCTGAGACTGTCTGGAAAGCCAAACCTTCGGTTTTCCTCATGCGTCCAGACAGAAAAAACCGCGGTCGTGGTGAAATTGGTAGACACGCTATCTTGAGGGGGTAGTGGCGAAAGCTGTGCGAGTTCGAGTCTCGCCGACCGCACCAGATACAGGCATAGACAGTGCTTTGCAAACAATGTGTTGGTCATGCCGGCACATTGGCTCTACTGTCAGCAACCTAAGCGACACCAGCAAGATGAACCTTGAACAATACCTCCCCGTCCTGTTGTTTATTTTGGTCGGGGTCGCAGTCGGTGTCGTACCCCAGATTCTGGGTCGTTTATTGGGCCCGCATCGCCCGGATAGCGAAAAAAATTCCCCTTACGAATGTGGCTTTGAAGCTTTTGAAGATGCGCGAATGAAGTTCGACGTACGCTACTACCTCGTCGCTATTCTTTTCATTCTTTTCGACCTTGAAATTGCTTTTCTGTTTCCTTGGGCTGTTGCCATCAAGGAGATCGGCATTGTCGGTTTTTGGGCCATGATGATTTTTCTCAGCATTTTGGTCGTCGGTTTTGTCTATGAGTGGAAAAAAGGCGCACTCGATTGGGAGTGAGCGTCTCCATTTGAGTTCCGTAAGGCCACGATTTAAACGGTGGCAATAGCTTCGCCACAAAGGTACTGGTATGTCACTTGAAGGTGTTTTCAACGAAGGCTTCATGACCACGAGTTACGACTCAGTGGTCAATTGGGCTAAAACCGGATCGCTCTGGCCGATGACCTTTGGTCTGGCTTGCTGTGCGGTCGAGATGATGCATGCCGGCGCTGCGCGCTACGACATTGATCGATTTGGCATGTTGTTTCGGCCCAGCCCACGTCAGTCTGACTTGATGATTGTTGCCGGTACGCTGTGCAACAAGATGGGCCCGGCGCTGCGCAAGGTCTACGATCAGATGGCCGAGCCGCGCTGGGTCATTTCAATGGGTTCCTGCGCCAATGGCGGCGGTTACTACCACTACAGTTACTCCGTCGTGCGCGGCTGCGACCGTATCGTGCCCGTCGATGTCTACGTGCCAGGCTGCCCGCCAACCGCTGAAGCATTGTTGTACGGCATCATCCAGTTGCAGCAGAAAATTCGCCGCACCAACACCATTGCGAGGGCTTGATGGGACCATTGCATCCAGCCACGGCCGAGCAACTCAAAGACACCGTCTCGAGTGCATTAGAAGGCAAGTTCAAAAGTGCCACCGTCGCCTTTGGTGAGCTCACAATTGTTGTCAAGGCGGTCGATTACGTAGCTGCTGCACTGATCTTGCGCGATGCGCCGGGTTGTCAGTTTGAACAGTTGATCGATCTCTGCGGCCTTGATTATTCCGACTACGGCAACGGCTCGTACGACGGTTTGCGTTTTTGCGTGTCGTCGCACTTGTTGTCGGTCAGTCTGAATCAGCGCGTGCGCCTCAAGGTCTTTTGCGAAGATGATGACTTTCCTGTTGTGCCATCGGTCAACGACATCTGGAACTCTGTCAACTGGTTCGAGCGTGAAGCCTTTGATCTGTTCGGGATCGTCTTTGAAGGTCACAACGACCTGCGCCGCATCCTAACGGATTATGGTTTTATCGGTCATCCTTTTCGCAAAGATTTTCCGACCACGGGTCACGTCGAAATGCGTTACGACCCGGAACAAAAGCGCGTCATTTATCAGCCGGTGTCGATCGAGCTGCGTGAGATCATCCCGCGGGTGATCCGCGAAGATAACTATGCCGGACTCAGCAGTCCTTCGGCGTTCAAGGGTTAAGGGTCAAGGTTAAGACATGGCTGAAATCAAGAATTACACGCTAAACTTCGGACCTCAGCATCCGGCAGCCCACGGCGTGTTGCGCCTGGTGCTCGAGCTCGACGGCGAAGTTATCCAGCGGGCCGATCCACACATCGGCCTGCTGCACCGTGCGACTGAAAAGTTGGCTGAAAGTAAGACCTACATCCAGTCCTTGCCTTACATGGACAGGCTTGATTACGTCTCGATGATGTCGAATGAGCAGGCTTATTGCCTGGCGATCGAAAAGATGATGGGCGTCGACGTCCCGGTTCGCGCGCAATACATCCGTGTTATGTACGCCGAGATCACCCGTTTACTGAACCACTTGATGTGGCTAGGCGCGCACGGCTTCGACTGCGGCGCGATGAACATGTTGATTTATTGCTTCCGTGAGCGTGAAACCCTTTTTGACATGTACGAGGCCGTATCCGGCGCGCGCATGCACGCAGCGTATTTTCGCCCGGGCGGCGTTTACCGCGATCTGCCTGACAGCATGCCGCAGTACAAGGTCAGCAAGGTCAAGAACGCCAAGGCGATTGAGAAGCTGAATGAAAATCGTCAAGGCAGCCTGCTTGACTTCATCGAAGACTTCACCAAAAAATTCCCTGGCTATGTCGATGAATACGAAACCCTGTTGACTGACAACCGGATCTGGAAGCAGCGTACCGTCGGCGTCGGTGTGGTCTCGCCAGAACGTGCCTTGAGTCTCGGTTTCACCGGCCCGATGTTGCGTGGCTCCGGCTTCGCTTGGGACTTGCGCAAGACGCAACCCTACGACGCTTACAGTCAGATGGACTTTGATGTGCCGGTCGGTAAAACCGGCGACTGCTATGACCGTTATTTGGTCCGTGTTGAAGAAATGCGCCAGTCGAACCGCATCATTCAGCAGTGCATTGACTGGCTCCGCGTGAATCCCGGCCCGGTCATCACCAGCAACCACAAAGTGGCTGCGCCCGACCGTGAATCCATGAAGACCAACATGGAAGAGCTGATCCACCACTTCAAGCTTTTCACTGAAGGTTTTCACGTGCCCGAAGGCGAAGCCTACGCAGCGGTTGAACATCCCAAAGGTGAGTTTGGCATTTACATCGTCAGCGATGGTGCCAACAAGCCGTATCGCCTGAAAATACGCCCACCTGGCTTTTCGCATCTGGCGGCCATGGACGAGATTGCACGCGGCCACATGATTGCCGATGCTGTTGCCATCATTGGCACGTTGGACATCGTGTTCGGCGAGATTGACCGATGACCCTTGAAAATTGCGCGATGGAGATACGAATTGGCTGATCTTTCCCAAACAACCCGCGCGCTCTTTGACCGCGAAGTTGCCAAATACCCTGCCGATCAGCGGCAGTCGGCCGTCATGGCTTGCCTGACCATCGTCCAGCTTGAACTGGGCTTTGTCAGTGCTGAGAGCGAAAAAGCCGTGGCCGAGTACCTCGGCATGCCGCCGATCGCCGTGCACGAAGTCACGACCTTCTACAACATGTACAACCAGCATCCCGTGGGCAAGTTCAAGCTGAATGTTTGCACCAATTTGCCTTGCCAACTGCGGGCCGGTGACAAGGCGCTGGTGTACCTCGAGAAAAAACTCGGTGTCACTCTGGGCGGTACCACCGCTGATGGCTTGTTCACACTGCAGCAGTCCGAGTGTTTGGGCGCTTGCGGTGACGCACCGGTGATGCTGGTCAACGATGTGAACATGTGCAGCTTCATGAGCAACGATAAGCTCGATCAATTGATCGACGGCTTGACATCCGCAGAGGCCAAGTAACCATGACGACCGCTTCCAGTGTTCTCTCTCAGTTTGCCGCCACCGGTGTGCAGACTTCTTTTCATGGCCGTCACATCAGCCCGCAAATCATGGCGGGTCTGGACGGCAGTAATTGGCGCCTGAAAGACTACGAAGCTCGCGGCGGCTACCAAGCCCTGCGCAAAATTTTAGGCACTGACGGCGGTGAAGGCATGACGCCGGATCAGGTCATTGCCGAAGTCAAGGCCGGCAGCTTGCGCGGCCGTGGCGGCGCTGGTTTCCCGACCGGTTTGAAGTGGAGCTTCATGCCGCGCCAGTTCCCGGGACAAAAGTACCTGGTCTGCAACTCGGACGAAGGCGAGCCTGGGACTGCCAAAGACCGCGACATCATGCAGTTCAACCCGCATATCGTCATTGAAGGCATGGCGATTGCTGCCTACGCGATGGGCATCACGGTCGGCTACAACTACATTCACGGCGAAATTTTCACCACTTACCAGCGCTTTGAAGCAGCGCTGGAAGAAGCGCGCGCTGCAGGCCTTTTGGGCAACAACATTCTGGGCAGCACTTACAGCTTTCAGTTGCACGCTGCTCACGGCTTTGGCGCCTATATCTGCGGCGAAGAAACCGCCTTGCTCGAATCGCTCGAAGGAAAAAAAGGCCAGCCGCGCTTCAAGCCGCCGTTCCCGGCCAGTTTTGGTTTGTACGGCAAGCCAACCACCATCAACAACACCGAAACCTTCGCTGCGGTGCCTTGGATCATCCGCAATGGCGGCCAGGCTTATCTTGAATGCGGTAAGCCCAACAACGGTGGCACCAAGATATTCACCATCAGTGGTGACGTGGAGCGTCCGGGCAACTATGAAATTCCGATGGGTACGCCGTTCGCGACTTTGTTAGAGCTCGCCGGCGGCATGCGCGGTGGTCGCAAGCTCAAAGCGGTGATCCCCGGCGGATCCTCGATGCCGGTGCTGCCTGCTGACATCATGATGGCCACCAACATGGATTACGACTCGATAGCCAAGGCGGGGTCGATGTTGGGTTCAGGCGCTGTCATCGTCATGGACGAGACCCGCTGCATGGTCAAGTGCCTGCTGCGTCTGTCTTACTTTTACATGCATGAGAGCTGCGGTCAGTGCACGCCGTGCCGTGAAGGCACGGGCTGGCTCTGGCGCATGGTCGACCGCATTGAACACGGCCAAGGTCGCGAAAGCGATCTCGACATGCTGAACTCAGTCTCCGACAATATTCAGGGGCGCACCATCTGCGCGTTGGGCGACGCCGCGGCGATGCCGGTGCGCGCCATGATCAAGCATTTCCGTGCTGAGTTTGAGCACCACATCACCCACAAGACCTGCCTGGTCCCGGTTGACGCGCTGCCCGTGGCCCACGGTTAAAGCAACAAGCAAGAGCGAGAGCAAATCAATGGTTGAAATCCAACTTGACGGCCAGACAGTGGAAGTGCCCGCTGGCAGCACGGTGATGCATGCGGCCGAAA
>CANCCE010000206.1 GCA_947374505.1 Comamonadaceae bacterium
ACTTGCGGAATCTCGCCGACGGTGGGATGCGGCATGTGCAAAAGCATCTCGCGATGCACGATCTGCGGATCGGCAAAGACCTCAGCGAAATTGTTGATCGGGCCGCTCGGAACACCGGCGGCATCGAAGTCGGCATACCACTGCGCCACCCGGCGCGTCTTCAATACCGCGGCCAGCAAGGGCACCAATATCAAGCGCTGCCTGGCGCGATCGGGATTGGTCTTGAAGCGGCTGTCTACAGCCAGTTCAGGCAGTCCTAGGCACTCACAGAGTTTCACGAATTGCGAGTCGTTGCCGACGGCAATCATGATGGGTGCATCGGCACATTCAAACGCTTGGTAGGGGCAAGTGATCGGCGAGGCCGTTCCCAAACGCGCAGGCTGCTGCCCCGTCACCAAGTAAATCATGGCCAAGTGCGACAACGCCGCCACCTGTGCATCAAAGAGTGCCAGGTCAATGTGCTGACCTTGACCAGAGACCATGTCTCGGTGGCGCAGTGCCGCCAGTACCGCGCTGACGGCGTAAAAACCCGCCGTGATGTCGCCAACAGCAAAACCGGTGCGCATCGGTCCGCCACCAGGTTCGCCATCAGCATGGCCGGTGATGCTCATGAGGCCACTCATGGCTTGGAAAATCGGGTCATAACCGGGCTGGTGACTGTAGGGGCCGGTTTGCCCAAATCCGCTGATCGAGCAATACACCAGCTTCGGGTGCGTCGCTTGAAGACTCGTGTAATCCAGGCCGTAACGCGCTAAATCGCCGGCTTTGAAGTTCTCAATCAGGATGTCGCTCTCGGCTGCCAACCGACGGATCAAGGCTTGGCCTTCAGCTTGAGACATGTCCACGGTGATGGAGCGTTTGCCACGGTTCATGGCGAGAAATGAAGTGGTCTCGCTGGTTTCTACGCCCGCTGCATTTTTAGCGCGAAAGCCTTGTTGGCGGACATCGTCGCCGCGTCCCGGACGTTCGACCTTGATCACCTCGGCGCCAAAGTCCGCCAGCATCTGGCCAGCCCAAGGTCCTGAGAAAACGCGACTCAAATCGAGCACGCGCACACCGGTCAAACAGGTCATGGCAATTCAGCCTTCAGCGGGTTCGGTCAACACAAAGGAAGGTCGCTGCCGCCAAACGGCAAACCATGCCGCCAGCGCGGGCGCATGGTCGCGCCAGCCGAGGTCTTCAAAGCGGTAGTCCAGGTAACCCAGCGCGCAACCAATGGTCACCGTGCCAATGCTCAAGGGGGCTGCTGACAAGACATTCACTTCGGCATCAAGTTGTGAAAGCACCGCTTGGGTCTTCAGGTCAAAAGCCTCCATCAGTGCCTGTATGGGGACCTCACGCTCACGCTCGTTGCGCCACAAAATCAGGGCGTCGAGCAAGCCATTGCCCAGCGCATGCCAGCGCAGAGCTTGCCATTTTGCAGGTCCGCTGGCGGGAAACAAATGACCCTTGGCGCGATCGTTCAGATACTCGCAGATGACCACCGAATCAAGCAGTGTGCTGCCGTCGTCGAGCAACAGCGTTGGTATTTTGGACAGCGGGTTGTCGCGCATCAAGGCTGCGTTTGGTTTGAGCATGGCAGCCACTGAGCGAATTTTTTCGACCTCGATGTCCAAGCCTAGTTCGTGAATACAGACCATCACCTTGCGCACAAACGGCGACTTGGGAGACCAATGAAGTTGCAGCATGTCTAGATCGCTCCTGCGGCCTGAAGGGTCGCTATATCGGTGAGGCCGTAGCCGAGTTCTTGCAAGATGTCGCTGGTGTGCTGGCCCAGCAGCGGCGGTGCTGCGCAAGTCTGCAGGGCAGCCTGCTCAAAGCGCATCGGGCTGCTCACCTGAGGCAGGTCAACGCCACTGGGATGCGGTACCTGCTGGAGCATGCCGCGGGCGATGACCTGCGGATCTTTGAAGACATCCGCGACCGAGTTGATCGGGCCGCAGGGCACACCAACTTTGTCCAGTGCGGCGATCAAGGCATCGCGTTCCCACGTTTCAAATTCGGCGCGCAACAGCGCCGACAAGACGACGATGTTGCGGACCCGCTGGGCATTCACCGAGAATCGGGAGTCCGTCGCCCACTCGGCTTTTTTAAGCACCTCACACAGCTTGGCAAATTGGCCGTCGTTGCCGACCACCAAAATCACCTGCCCATTGCTGCAGGCGTAAACATCTTGTGGCTGGATGTTCGGATGGGCGTTGCCATTGCGTTTGGGCAGCGTGTCCGAGACCAAATAATTCATCGCCTGATTGGCCAATGAAGCTACCTGCACGTCGAGCATGCCGATGTCAATGTTGTCGCCCAAACCGGTCTCGTTGCGACGCGCCAAGGCCGCCAGCACCGAGACCGCCGCGTACATGCCGGTCATGAGATCAACGATGGGAACGCCCACTTTTTGCGGGCCCCCGCCAGGCAAGTTGTCGCGCTCGCCGGTGACACTCATCAGCCCGCCCATGGCCTGGATCAAAAAGTCATAGGCCGGCTGGTCGCGACGGGGCCCGGTCTGCCCGAAACCGGTCACCGAGCAGTAAATCAGGCGCGGGTTGATCTTTCGCAACGACGCCGCATCTAAGCCGTAGCGCTCGAGCGTGCCGGCCTTGTAGTTCTCCAGCACGATGTCCGCACGCATCGCCAACTCCCGCACGATGCGCTGGCCTTCGGGCTTGTCCAGGCTCAGGGTGATCGAGCGTTTACCGCGGTTCACCGCCAGGTAATAACCCGCTTCGTGGGTGTCTCGACCCTCTGCATCCTTCAGGAACGGCGGCCCCCAAGAACGGGTGTCATCGCCAGCCCCGGGTTTTTCAACCTTGATGACTTCGGCGCCGAGGTCAGCCAGAATCTGGCCAGCCCACGGCGCGGCCAAAATTCGGCTGAGGTCCAACACACGCACATGCGACAGCGGCCCTGTGCGTGGGTTCATTGATTTTTCATCACTGCTTTTCATACAGGGAAATTTATCGCGTCAAGGTCTCCTCAGCTAGGGCCTTGACTGGCAATCCTGTCATGCGCTACGGCGCATGACAGGACCCTTTCAGCGCAGACGATCGGCGTCGAGCTCCGCCATCAGCGCCGGCAAGTTGCGTTGGGCTTGTTCTGCTGCGTCGGCATACAGGCTGTGGCCATGTGCATCAATCGCCACCGTCGCCGGACCCAGCCCTTCGACCCGCAAACGCACCACGCGGTAATGCGTGAGCATCTCGCGCCAGCCAACGTCCAGCACGTCGCGCACGGCTTGCGACAGCAATGTGCAACCGCCGCCCAAAAACGACAGATAAACGCAACCGGCACGTTGCATCGCCGCGGCAGACGCGGCGTCAAGTCCACCCTTGCCGCCAACAGCATGCAGCTCCAAGCCCTGAATCAGTCGCGGCATGTAAGGGTTGAAGCGCGTGCTGGTGGTCGGGTTGATGTAAAGCACCTCGAAGCGGTCCGCGCTTTCCTGGCTGTAACTGCCAATGTGAAACAGCGTTTGTCCCTGCATCGCCATGGGCAGTGGCTCAGCGCCATCGAGACAACTCACCAAACGCTGATGGGTCGGCAGCCCTGCCGTGACGATGATCTCGCCGTCGATGATGACCTGATCGCCGGCGCGCAAAGTACGAGCATCTTCTGCGCTGAGCGGGAACTGCATGCGGTGGGTCTGGGTGGTCATGATTTATTCCACAATCTCAACGCGGCCATCGTTGTAAATACGGGCCCGAGTGCGGCGATTGATCCAGCAGTTGAAAGACACCGCCACCGGGGTAAAGCCGTGTCCTGCGGCGTAGTTGATGTGCACGGCCATCGCCGTGCTGTCGCCGCCGGTACCCATCGGGCCGAAACCAGTCTTGTTGATAGCCCGCGCTAAGCGGCGCTCCATGTCGGCCAGGATCGGTTCAGGATTGATCTCACCGATGGTCCGCAGCGTCGCTTCTTTGGACATCTTGGCGGCGTAGTCGAAGGTGCCGCCAATGCCGACACCGATCACCACCGGCGGACAAGGCTGGGAGCCGGCCTTGAGCACCGTGTTCATGACGAATTCCTCGATCGTGTGCAGATCCGGAAAACTGAAAATCTCCAGCGCTGCCCAACGGCCTGAACCCAGCGCTTTCGGGGAGCAAGTGATGTCGACAAAATCCTGATCGTCGACCATGTCAAAGGTCACGATCGGCATGTCTTTGCCGTGGTGACCGCGCTCCAGCGTCAGCGGGTTGGTGACATGCGGCAGCAGCGGTGGCTGGATGCTGGCGACCAGCTCTGCAAAGCCGTCAGTGATGGCTTGCCGCACATTGCCACTGAACCGGGCTTGCGTGCCAACGCGCACAAAATAAACTGGCACACCCGCATCCGAACACACGAAATGATCGCTGCGTTCAGCCGCTTCAGCGCTGGCGATCATGATGCGCAGCGTGTGGCGGGCTGTCTCGTTTCGCTCAACGCTGCCGGCCAGCGTCAAAGCGGCCTTGGTGTCTTCAGGAATACGGCGCAGTGAACGGTTGTAAAGCTGCGCCGTGACAGTCTTGATGAGGTCTGCAGTGATGGCCATGAGAAGGTCGCCTCCCGCTTTTTAACGGCCGACAAACACAGGCAGCCGTTTTTCTTTGAAGGCGAGCTGAGCTTCTCGCGCATCCTCCGTCTTGCCGATGGTCGCGGTCATATCCTGCTCATAGCGATAGCCGTCGCGCAGGCTCATGTCCTCGATCACGTTCATGGTGTGCTTGCCCATGCGCGTCGACACCGGGCTCTTGGACGCAATCGTGCGGGCCAGTTCCATGGCGGTTGACATCAACTCCTCGGGCGTCGTGCAAAACTCAGCAATGCCCAGGCGATAGAGTTCGGCCCCGGGCACACGGTAACCTGTCAGCGCCATGCGCCGCAGGCGTGAATGACCAAACAGCCGCATCGCATGGCTGCAGCCACCGAGCAATCCGACGTCCACTTCAGGCAGTCC
>CANCCE010000207.1 GCA_947374505.1 Comamonadaceae bacterium
CTTAAGCCGGCCGCAGCAAAACCACTCAGAACGCCGCTGACATCAGCATCTTTCAGTGCCAGCAGCGAAAATCCGTGGCCGAGCACCTCGTCCATCGCCAGATGCACACCATCCGGCATTTCAACCATCGGCTGAGGCAGCAACTGCCCCACTGCGACTAAGGCTGAAGGCGTCACTTGGCTGATGAAAAACCCTTGCGCAAAGCGCGGCTTGGGTTTGAATTTGAGCTGCAGGACGTAGTCCCGCACCGGCCGGTAGACACTGCAAAGCTTCAGGCCGCCTTGCGTCAGCATCGCCATCAGTATTGACTTGGGCTGCATGAAGGTGCCAATGCGCACCGCCATTTTGATCAGCGACCACGCATGCGGCTTGCGCTCCATTTCATAAGTGTCCAGCAAAGACGGCGACAGCTGACCTCGCTCCACAGCGGCCAACTTCCACGCCAAGTTGGCGGCATCGCGCACACCGCTGTTCATGCCCTGCCCTGCAAAAGGCGGGGTCAAATGCGCCGCGTCACCCGCGAGGAAAACGCGACCGACCTTCCATCGCTCGGCAACCCGCGCATGAAAGCCATAGACCACCTTGCGCGCGATGACGAGCGCGGCATCTGCCGGCTCACGCGCATGGATCCAACGGCGGATGCTGGCCTCGTCGAGCATCTGTTCGGGGTCTTCACCGTCATGCAACATGAACTCGTAGCGCAGCGTGCCTTCGGGGCCCGGCAAACGTATCGCCGGGCGCACTGGATCGCAATAGGTCCGGGTATGGCGAAAGGCACTCGTGCGGTCCAACAGATCAACGATCAACCACTTTTCATCGTAGCTGCTGCCCGTCAGTTGGATGCCCAGCTGCTCCCTGACAGGGCTGCGACCCCCATCGCAGGCCACCAACCAGTTACACGTGATCGTTTTAGATTTTCCGTCGTGCTGAAGCGTTAAGTGAACAGCTTCCCCATCGTCCTGAAAGCGCAGCAGTTCATGGCCGAACCAAATCGGCATCGCGTCGAAACGTTGCAGCCCATCGCGCAGCTGCCCCACCAGCAATTGCTGCCTGAAGGCATTGCGTTTGGGAAAACCGTGCTCCATGACACTCGGCTCAATCCGTGCGAACTCCTTGCCGCGCCAGGAGTAGTAATGCACGCCGTAACCCTGCACAACGTGCGGCAGAACCTGACGGATCAAACCGGTGGCCTGCACCGTGCGAAGACTTTCGTCATCAATGGTGACCGCCCGCGGCTCGCCCACGGTGTTGTGACTTTGTTCCACCACCAAGGTTTTGATGCCTTGAATGCCCAGCAAGTTGGCCAGCATGAGGCCGGTCGGCCCGGCCCCCACAATGACCACGGGAAAATGCGTTTCAACCGGTAAAGCGGTGTTCATGGTGATCCACTAACTGCGCAAAATTGCTTTGCCCCACAAATTGAGGGTGCGCTCTTCATGGGCCCACTCGCCAGCCGGGCGACCGGTGGCGCAGTGCTCAATTTCTGCCGAAATTTCGGCCAGATTGCCATCCGGATCGCGCACCATGAAAAAAACGTCGTTGCCGGGTCCGTGTCGACCAATTCCCCAGACGATCGGGACCTGAAGCGCCGCCATGTGGTCACCCCAGTCCTTCATGCTGGCCCAGTCCGGCGCCTCAAATGACTGATGGTCGAAACAAGTCACCGGCGCAGAAAACAGTGCAAGCGCGTGATGCAGGACGTCTGTCCGTATAAAGCAGGCACGCAGTTCACCTTGCGCATCTTTCACCGCATCGGACAGCACAAAACCCAAGCTGTTGACGTAGAAGTCCATCATGGCCGGGAGCTTAGACGTCCGCAGTGCGAAATGTTGCAGCGTCGCTGGCGGAACCACCGTGGATTCCTTTTCTTGAGCGCCCACAACCGGCGGCGTGAAGACCACCAGGTTGCCGTCCGGGTCTTGCAAAGCCACGGCATGCGCTGGGTCGCTGAAGGCAGTCGGCAAATTCTGCTTTTTCAGTCCCGCCACCCGCGCAGCAAAAGCATCCCAAGCGCCATCAGTGATCAGCGCAAAGTGAGCGTAGTGGAGTTGGTTGACAGGTCCCTCAGAGACGTCCAATTCCCGGCCCAAGCCGGAGCATCGGTAGCCTTCAGTGGTGGACGTCATCGCCATCTCATAAGTGCTGCTGTAAAAGTGCGCCAGCTTGAGGGGGTCAGGAGAATAGAGATGAAGACGGTGAAGCGCCGCTTGAATTTCCATGACAGATTATTTCAAGAGTAACGCAACATCAGACGCCAGTGCCTCGGCACCCGATCCGTAACGCGTGTAGAGCCGCACGCGGCCTTCAGGATCAAAAACATAGCTGCCCGCCGAATGGTCCATGGTGTAGCTGCCCGCGGTCTTGCCTTCGCTCTTTTTGTAGTAAATTTTGAAGGCTTTGGCGACCTCGGGCAGCTGCACCATCGTTGGTCGCAAGGCCAAGAAACTCGGGTCAAAATTAGCCATGTAAGCCTTGAGCACCTCTTCGGTGTCGCGCTCAGGATCGACTGTGATGAAGATGCCTTGCAATCGATCACTCTGACTCCCCAGCTTGCGCTTCACTTCAGCCAATTCAGCTAAAGCAGTTGGGCACACATCGGGACATTGGGTGAAACCAAAGAAGACCACCACGACTTTGCCCTTGAAGTCTTGCAAGCTGCGTGGCACGCCGTTGTGATCTGTCAGGTTGAAGCCGTTGGCGTAATCGGCACCGGTGATGTCGATGCTTTTGAATTGCGGTTTGTCCGGACTGCAGGCACTCAAAGCAACTGCAGCCAACACGGCAGTCACGGATTTCAAAAGAGTCCGGCGACGACGCAAAGTCGATACGTTGAAGTGGGTCATAGGAGGTAGTGGTCGACCAGCAAGGCGGCAAACAGCAAAGACAAATGGATCAGGGAAAACCGAAACGTCTTACGCGCCAGGGCGTCAGAATACGCGCGCAAGAGCCGCCAGGCGTACCAGCTGAAGCCGATGCTCAAAATCACCGCGGCCGCCAGATAAAACCAACCGCTCATTTGAAACACAAAGGGCATCAGACAAGCGGCGAACAGCACCAAGGTGTACAGAAAAATTTGCAGCCGCGTGAACTCATTGCCATGCGTGACCGGCAACATCGGCAGGCCCGACTTGCGGTATTCCTCAACCCTGTAAAGCGCCAGCGCCCAAAAGTGCGGCGGCGTCCACAAGAAGATGATGAGGAACAGAATCAGCGCTTCAGGCCCGACATTGCCGGTCATGGCTGACCAACCCAGCACCGGTGGCATGGCGCCGGAGGCTCCACCAATGACGATGTTTTGCGGCGTCAGCGGTTTCAGGATGACGGTGTAGACCACGGCATAGCCGACAAAGGTCGCAAAGGTCAGCCACATGGTCAAGGGGTTGACCCAGACATACAAAATCCACGAACCGGCAGCGCACAGCAGCGCCGAAAAACCCAGCGTTAAACCGTTGTTCAGCTGGCCCTGCGCCGTGGGACGCCACGCGGTGCGCCGCATTTTGGCGTCGATCTGCTGCTCGACCAGACAGTTGAAAGCGGCCGCTGCACCGGCCACCAGCCAGATACCGGCACAGGCGATCAGGGCCAGCTGCGCATCGGCCCAACTCGGCACGCCGGGCACGGCCAAAACCATGCCGATGAGAGCGCAAAACACAATCAACTGCACCACGCGTGGTTTGGTCAGCGCATAAAACTGCGCCCAGCGGGAAACTAAGAAAGGCAGTGGCGCAGTCGGCGCTGGGGAAGGTTCAGTAGGATTCATGCGGACAATCGTGAAGCTTTCAATTTTCGCGCAGAACTGGCCGCGTGGCACGGCGGCAAGAAAACAAAGCGCCGGTCAACACGACCACCAAGGCCGCAGCGCCACCGGTGTGAGAGACAGCGGCCAACAAGGGCCAGCCAAGCACCACATTGCTGACGCCCGTGACCAGCTGCAACAAGATCAGCGCCAAAATCCAGTGGGCGTGCATGCGCATGCCGGGCGCGCGGTACAGCTGTCGCACCAGCAACAGCAGTGCCGCAAACACCAGGTAAGCCGACAGGCGGTGAACGTAATGAATGGCGGTCAGCGCCTGAAAGGTGAAGTTGGCATCACCATGGCCTGCGCCGAGTTCACGCCAAAGTGTGAAGCCAAGCCGAAAATCCATGGCCGGCCAGAGGGAGCCTTGACAAGCCGGAAACTCAGTGCAAGCCAGCACGGCGTAGTTGGTGCTGACCCAGCCGCCCAACGCGATCTGCAGCCACAGCAGGGCAAAACCCATCAATAACAACAGCCACGTGCTGCGCGGCACCGTCACCACCTGCACATCACCAGCCGCCACGGCAAAACGTGCCGCCTGCGCGCGCAGCAACGCCAGCAAGACCATGCCACCCAGCAAGTGCATAGTGACGATGGCCGGAAAGAGTTTCATGGTCACCGTCAGCGCACCAAAAGCGCCTTGCAGACATACCCAGGCCAGGGTCAACGTCGGCCACCACGGTTGCAACACAGCGGACACATTATTCCCGGCAGACAAGGCGACAGGTTCGCGCTGCTTCCGAGCTTGCCGACGCGCCAGCCAAGTGACCGCCGTCAGCGTCAAGATCAAGACACCGACGCCGGTTGCCAAATAGCGATGAATCATCTCGATCCAGGCTTTTGGATGCGTCACAGGCCCTGTCGGCATGGCCGCTTGGGCTTGCGTGATGTCGGCGTGTGCGCCCAGGGGACTGGCATTGCCATAACAGCCCGGCCAGTCCGGGCAACCAAGGCCGGAATCCGTCAGCCGCGTGAAGGCGCCAAACAACACCAGATCAAAAGTGAGGAACAGCGTGACGAGCGTTAGCATGCGCAGCCGATGCGGCAGCGGTGCCTTCCGGCTGCGCAGCCAGACCCACGCCAACGGGCCGAGTGCCACCACGAGACCCATGAGCATCAAGCGGAG
>CANCCE010000208.1 GCA_947374505.1 Comamonadaceae bacterium
TTGGATGTCAACAGCGTCAAGCAATTGGCCAATATCCCTTCGAAAGAAGTGTTGCTGGCTCAAGTGTGTGGCTTGCTGATGTCGCCAATGTCGCGTACAGCCGTTGTGCTGGGCGCACTGGCAGCGAAAAAAGGCGAAGCCTCGGCACCTGCCGCACCAGCTGAAGAAGCTGTCGCAGCGTAACTATGAGCCCCTGGCGAAACGGGTCAAAAGACCTGTCGCCAACTGTTTAAGAAATTTTTAGGAAAATCAAAATGGCATTCGATAAAGACGCATTTTTGACCGCGCTGGATAGCATGACGGTCCTCGAACTCAACGATTTGGTGAAAGCCATCGAAGAGAAATTTGGCGTCAGCGCTGCAGCCATGTCTGCACCTGCCGCTGGCGGTGCCGCTGGCGGTGCCGCGGCTGCTGAAGAGCAGACCGAGTTCAACGTGATGTTGCTCGAAGTCGGCGCTAACAAAGTGTCCGTCATTAAAGCTGTGCGCGAAATCACAGGTCTGGGCTTGAAAGAAGCCAAAGACCTGGTTGACGGCGCACCAAAAGCAGTCAAGGAAGCCGCCCCTAAGGCCGACGCCGAAGCTGCCAAGAAAAAGCTCGAAGAAGCTGGCGCGAAAGTCGAACTCAAGTAATCCTTGTGTTCGGAAAGGCTGGAAGACCGGATTCGGGCTTCCAGCCTTTCGTGTTTGAGCTGGAACGCTAAAAACACCGCAAAGAAGATTGAGGCCAGTCTTTTTTGCAGTGTTTTCTGACCCCGACTGCAGAAAACGCCTTGGTTCGGATGACGTGCAATGCGTCATCGTCCGCCATGGTTGGTAGTGGCCAACCACCAAGTCTGATTGATTACGCGGTGTAGTCAGTCATGACAGTCGCCAGAGCCAATCCAACCAGTTTTTAAACTCGTTCGTGTCCCTTTCAAGCGGAGAACTCATGGCCTATACGTATACAGAACGCAAGCGAATTCGCAAAAGCTTCGGCAACCGCGAAAGCGTTTTGCAAGTCCCTTACATGTTGCAGATGCAAAAAGACGCCTACACGGCCTTTTTGCAAGCAGACCGTGCGCCTAAACAGCGCCAGGTCGAAGGCCTTCAGGCCGCGTTCGACAACGCCTTCCCGATCGTCTCGCACAATGGTTTTGTCGAGATGAAGTTTCTGGAGTACAACCTGGCCAAGCCAGCATTTGATGTGCGTGAATGCCAGACCCGTGGTCTGACTTTCTCCTCTGCTGTGCGCGCCAAGGTTCAGCTCATCATTTATGACCGTGAGTCGTCGACATCACAGTCCAAAGTGGTCAAGGAAGTCAAAGAGCAAGAGGTCTACATGGGCGAAGTGCCTTTGATGACAGACAAGGGCTCATTCGTCATCAACGGTACGGAGCGCGTGATCGTGTCTCAGCTGCACCGTTCGCCAGGCGTGTTCTTTGAACACGACAAGGGCAAGACCCACAGCTCCGGCAAGTTGCTGTTTTCGGCCCGTATCATTCCTTATCGCGGCTCATGGCTCGACTTCGAATTCGACCCGAAAGACATCCTGTATTTCCGCGTCGACCGTCGCCGCAAAATGCCGGTCACGATTCTGCTCAAGGCCATTGGCCTGAACCACGAATCCATCCTCGCCAACTTCTTTGTGTTCGACCACTTCCGTCTGATGGACAGCGGCGCGCAAATGGAGTTCGTGGCAGAGCGCATGCGTGGTGAAGTCGCCCGTTTCGACATCACCGACAAAGCTGGCAAAGTCATCGTCGCCAAAGACAAGCGCATCACCGTGCGCCACACCCGGGAACTCGAACAAACCAACACCACGTCTATCAGCGTGCCGGAAGACTTCCTGATCGGTCGCGTCGTGGCTAAAAACATGGTCGATGCCGATACCGGCGAAATCATCGCCAAGGCCAATGACGAGTTGACCGAAGTGTTGCTCAAAAAGCTACGCACCTCGGGCGTGACCGAACTGCAAGTTCTGTACACCAATGAACTTGACCAAGGTGCTTACATCTCCCAGACCCTGCGTGCCGACGAAACGGCCGACGAGTTTGCTGCCCGCGTCGCGATCTACCGCATGATGCGTCCCGGCGAGCCGCCTACAGAAGATGCTGTGCAAGCGCTGTTCCAGCGTCTGTTCTACAACCCGGACACCTACGATCTGTCCAAGGTGGGTCGCATGAAGTTCAACGCCCGCGTTGGCCGTGCAGAGTCCACTGGCCCGATGGTCATGAGCAACGAGGACATCCTCGCGGTCGTGAAAATCCTGGTTGACTTGCGTAACGGCAATGGTCAGGTTGATGATATTGACCACCTCGGCAATCGCCGTGTGCGTTGTGTTGGCGAACTCGCCGAAAACCAGTACCGCACTGGTCTGGCACGGATTGAAAAAGCCGTCAAAGAGCGTCTTGGCCAAGCCGAGCAAGAGCCGCTGATGCCGCATGACCTGATCAACTCGAAGCCAATTTCTGCGGCCCTGAAAGAGTTCTTCGGTGCCTCGCAGTTGTCGCAGTTCATGGACCAGACCAATCCGCTGGCTGAGTTGACCCACAAACGCCGTGTATCGGCTCTTGGCCCCGGTGGTTTGACCCGCGAACGTGCAGGCTTTGAAGTGCGTGACGTGCACGTGACCCATTACGGTCGCGTCTGCCCGATTGAAACGCCTGAAGGTCCAAACATTGGTCTGATCAACTCGCTGGCCCTGTATGCGCGATTGAACGAATACGGTTTCATTGAGACCCCGTACCGTCGTGTGGTTGAAAGCAAGACCACCTTGCAAATTGATTACCTGTCGGCTATCGAAGAAGGCAAGTACGTCATCGCCCAGGCCAACGCATCACTGGACGCTGACGGCAAACTGATCGGCGACTTGGTCTCAGCCCGGGAAAACGGCGAATCCATTCTGTGCGGCGCTGAGCGCGTGCAGTACATGGACGTGTCGCCTGCACAGATCGTCTCTGTCGCGGCATCTCTCGTGCCTTTCCTTGAGCACGACGATGCGAACCGCGCGCTGATGGGCGCCAACATGTCGCGTCAGGCGGTGCCTGTGCTGCGGCCTGAAAAGCCATTGGTTGGCACCGGTATCGAGCGCGTTGCAGCGATTGACTCCGGCACCGTGGTCACAGCCACGCGCGGCGGTATCGTCGACTACGTTGACGCGACCCGTATCGTGGTCCGCGTGAACGATGCTGAAGCCCTCGCGGGTGAAGTCGGTGTCGACATTTACAACCTGATCAAGTACCAGCGTTCTAACCAAAACACCAACATCCATCAGCGTCCCATCGTCAAAAAGGGTGAGAAGCTGGCCAAGGGAGACGTCATTGCCGACGGCGCATCTACCGACCTGGGCGAAATCGCCATTGGTCAGAACATGCTGATTGGCTTCATGACCTGGAACGGCTATAACTTCGAGGATTCGATCCTGATCTCCGAGCGTGTGGTCTCTGAGGACCGCTACACCTCGATTCACATCGAAGAACTCGTGGTCATGGCCCGCGACACAAAGCTCGGTGCTGAAGACATCACGCGCGACATTCCGAACTTGTCGGAGTTGCAACTGAACCGTCTTGACGAATCCGGCATTATTTATGTCGGTGCTGAAGTCCAGCCAGGCGACACGCTGGTCGGCAAGGTCACGCCAAAAGGTGAGACCACGCTGACACCCGAAGAAAAACTGCTGCGCGCGATCTTCGGCGAAAAAGCCAGCGACGTGAAAGACACCTCGCTGCGCGTCAGCCAAGGTTCGCAAGGCACCGTC
This sequence comes from Comamonadaceae bacterium, assembly GCA_947374505.1. GTDB lineage: Bacteria > Pseudomonadota > Gammaproteobacteria > Burkholderiales > Burkholderiaceae_C > Polaromonas. Next base: position 3,739 of record CANCCE010000208.1, read on the forward strand.
ATCGACGTGCAAGTCTTCACCCGTGAAGGTATCGTGCGCGACAAGCGTGCTCAGCAGATCATTGACGACGAATTGAAGCGCTTCCGCCTCGACTTGAACGACCAGCTGCGCATTGTTGAAGCTGACGCGTTTGACCGGATCGAAAAGTTGCTGAACGGCAAGGTCGCCAATGGCGGTCCGAAGAAGCTGGCCAAGGGCACGAAAATCGACAAGGCTTATTTGGCCGATGTCGAGAAGTACCACTGGTTTGACATCCGTCCTGCTGACGACGAAGTCGCGACGCAACTCGAGAGCATCAAGAACTCGATGGAGCAGACACGTCACAGCTTCGACCTCGCTTTCGAGGAAAAGCGCAAGAAGCTGACGCAGGGCGACGAACTGCCAGCCGGCGTGCTGAAGATGGTCAAGGTTTACCTGGCTGTCAAACGCCGCCTGCAACCGGGCGACAAGATGGCCGGCCGTCACGGCAACAAGGGTGTGGTCTCCAAGATCGTGCCTGTCGAAGACATGCCTTTCATGGCTGACGGTACACCGTGCGACATCGTGCTGAACCCCCTTGGTGTTCCTTCACGGATGAACGTCGGTCAGGTGCTTGAAGTCCACTTGGGCTGGGCTGCAAAAGGCCTGGGCCAGCGGATTGGTGACATGCTGCAAGCCGAAGCCAAAGTGGCCGAGGTGCGCCAGTTCATGGACACCATCTACAACAAGTCGGGTCGTACGGAAGACTTGGCCAAACTGTCGGACAACGAAGTTGTCGAGATGGCTGGCAATCTGACGCGCGGTGTGCCTTTTGCCACGCCGGTGTTTGACGGCGCGTCTGAAGAAGACATCATGAAGATGCTGCAGTTGGCGTATCCGGACGACATCGCCAAGGCCAAGGGCCTGACGACCACACGCACGCAAGCGCAGTTGTATGACGGCCGCACCGGTGACGCTTTCGAGCGCACCACCACGGTCGGCTACATGCACTTCTTGAAGCTTCACCACTTGGTGGACGACAAGATGCACGCCCGCTCAACTGGTCCTTACAGCTTGGTCACGCAGCAACCGCTGGGCGGCAAGGCACAGTTCGGTGGACAGCGTTTCGGCGAGATGGAAGTTTGGGCACTGGAAGCCTACGGCGCGGCTTACGTGTTGCAGGAAATGCTCACCGTCAAGTCAGACGACGT
>CANCCE010000209.1 GCA_947374505.1 Comamonadaceae bacterium
AGCCTGTCTCCGACAACCACCGGCAGCGCCACCGCGATTGCGCTGATTTACCCGGAACTGAAAGGCAAACTCAACGGCCATGCAGTGCGCGCACCGGTCTTGAATGCCTCTTTAACCGACTGCGTGTTTGAACTGAAACGCGAGACCACCACAGAAGAAGTGAATGCCTTATTTGCCGCTGCGGCGCGCGGTCCGCTGGCCGGCATCTTGGGGTATGAAGAACGTCCCTTGGTCAGCGCTGATTACGCCGGTGACACCCGCAGTTCCATCGTAGATGCACTCTCGACCCTAGTGACCGACGGCACGCTGCTCAAAGTCTATGCCTGGTACGACAACGAAATGGCTTATGCCTGCCGCATGGTGGACCTGGCCTGCCACATGGAATGCCTGGGGGTTTGAGCGTGATGTTGACTGCCACCCGCAACTACGCCATCGTCACGGCGGCCTACTGGGGCTTCACGCTCACTGACGGCGCCTTGCGCATGCTGGTGCTGATGCATTTTTACCGGCTGGGGTATTCACCTTTCACGCTGGCCCTGTTGTTTTTGCTCTACGAAGCGGCGGGTGTTGCGGCCAACCTGGTCGGCGGCTGGTTGGCCACACGCTATGGCATCGCGCGCATGCTGGCAGTCGGCTTGACGACCCAAATCTTCGGCTTTTTATTGCTGTCGATGCTCAACCCGGCTTGGACCGCGGCGATGTCCGTGGCCTGGGTGGTGATCGCGCAAGGCATTTGCGGCGTCGCCAAAGACTTGACCAAAACGGCCAGCAAGTCAGCCATCAAGATCACGGCGGATCAAGCCAAAGATCAGGGCTCCGGCCAGTTGTTCAAGTGGGTGGCTTGGTTCACCGGCAGCAAAAACGCCATGAAGGGTGTGGGCTTTTTCTTGGGCGGTTTGCTGCTGGACTCGCTCGGTTTCAGCGGCGCACTGTGGGCCATGGCCGCACTGCTGGCCTTGGTGCTGATGGGGGTGCTGACCTATGTGCCGCGCCTGATGGGCAAGAACAAAGCCTCGAAGTCGGCGAAAGAATTGTTTGCCAAAAGCCAGGCCATCAATTTGCTGGCAGCGGCGCGGGTGGTGCTCTTTGGTGCACGCGATGTTTGGTTCGTGGTGGGTGTGCCGGTGTTTTTGTACGCCTCGGGCTGGACCTTCACGATGGTGGGTGGATTTTTAGCCCTCTGGACCATCGGCTACGGACTGGTTCAAGCCTTGGCACCGCAGATCGTCAAGCGCAGTGTCGACGGACTCAGCCACGAAGTGCCCGCCGCCCGCACCTGGTCAGCCATCTTGGCCGTGGTGCCGATCCTGCTGGCCATCGCCGTTTATCTGCAAGTGCCACATCTTGAATGGGTGGTGGTGGGCGGGCTGGGTTTGTTCGGCGTCGCCTTCGCCGTCAATTCGTCTGTCCACTCCTACTTGATCCTGGCGTATGCCGGCAGTGAAAAAGCCGCAGAAGACGTTGGCTTTTATTACGCCGCCAATGCGCTGGGGCGCTTCTGTGGCACCTTGTTGTCGGGTCTTTTGTACCTTTGGGGTGGCCTGCTGTACCCGCTCATCGGCTCAGCCCTCATGCTCATCATTTGCTGGCTGGTGACGCTGGCCCTGCCGACGACACGGACTGACAGAATCTTCCCTGATGTCAGTTAATCTATGACCCTTCGCACCCAAAGTCTTCAAGAAGAGATCGCCAACAGCGTGAGCCACGGCGCAGCGTTGCTGGCGGCGATTGCAGCCGTGCCGTTTCTGATGCTCGCATCAAACCATCCCGGCAACGCTGACTATGCGATGAACGCCAACTTTCTCGGTGCGTTGGTTTTTGCGTTGACGATGGTGTTTTTGTACTTCACCTCGACGATTTACCATGCCCTCCCTGAAGGTCGCGCCAAGACTATTTTCTTGAAGCTGGACCACGGCGCCATTTACTTTTTTATCGCCGGCAGCTACACGCCGTTTGCACTCGGTGCGATAGATGGCTCTCGCGACTGGCTGATGTTGGGGCTGGTCTGGTCTATGGCCTTGGCTGGCGCCACGCTGAAGGTCATTGACCTTTTAGAGACGCCTTGGTTGTCCACCGGGCTGTATCTCCTCATGGGCTGGCTGGTACTGGTCGCGGCCGTGCCAATTGTCGAACGTGTGTCGCTGCCGGTCTTCAACCTGCTGGTCGGTGGCGGGCTGGCTTACACCGTTGGCGTTGTTTTTTTTGTGCTCGACTCCAAGCTGCGCTATGCGCATACCGTCTGGCACGGCTTTGTTGCAGCAGGCACGGGTTGTCACTTCTTTGCGGTGATGGGCTATGTCGCTTGACGAGTGCTATGCTCGCCCGCATTCACCATTAGAAGATTATGCAAAACGGAACGCGACTTGCGGCTGTGGACTTAGGGTCTAACAGCTTTCGACTGGAAATTGGCCGCTTTGATGACGGCCAGATACACCACACTGACTACCTCAAAGAGACTGTTCGCCAAGGCAATGGGCTGGATGCTAACCGGAACCTAACGCCAGAAGCGATGCAACGCGGCTGGGAATGTTTGGCCCGTTTCGGCGAACGCCTCGCAGGATTCAAAAAGAATCAGGTGCGCGCCGTGGCGACGCAAACCCTGCGCGAAGCCAACAACCGGGACGAGTTTTTAAGCCGTGCTCATCAGATTCTGGGGTTTCCCATTGACGTGATTGCCGGACGCGAAGAAGCCCGGCTGATTTACCAGGGCGTGGCCCATTTGCTGCCGCAATCCCCTGAGCGCCGCCTGGTGATTGACATTGGCGGCCGCTCCACAGAAATGATTTTGGGCTGCGGGCTGAATGCCAAAAATATGGAGTCCTGGCGCGTCGGCAGCGTGGCTTGGTCTATGAAGTATTTTCCGGATGGCGTGCTCAGTGCCCGTGCTTTCAACAGCGCAGAAATTGCCGCCAAAGCTGTTTTGGACGAAGCCATACAAACCTTCGGCAGCCCGCAGTGGGACACCGCCTATGGTTCATCAGGTACCGTCGGTGCCGTCAGCGATGTTCTGGCAGCCGCTGGCTGGCCAGCGGACGTTGTCACCCGCGATGGGCTCGACTGGTTGCTGGAGCGCTTGATCAAAGCCCAAAGTGCAGACCGCTTGAAAATGGAAGGCCTGAAAGATGACCGACGGGCCGTCATTGGGGGAGGCGTCAGCGTGTTGCGGGCTATCTTTGACTTGCTCGACATCGACACCTTGCACACCGCTCAAGGGGCCCTGCGCCACGGCGCGCTTTATGACCTGCTGGACCGCGAGGAGACGCAAACCGACTTGCGATCACGCACGGTGCGTGGGCTCACTCGCAAGTTCCACGTCGACTTGGCCCATGCCGAGCGAGTCAGCCGGATTGCCACTGGCTTGCTGGCCATGACACACCAGGGGTCCGTTGAAGAGCTGGAGCGCTTCCAGCAAAAAATCGACTGGGCGGCCCAGCTGCACGAAATCGGCAGCCATATTTCACACAACGAACCGCATAAACACGGTGCGTACATTCTGCACAATGCCGATGCCCCTGGCTTTGCATTACCTGAATTGCACCGCCTCAGCCTGTTGGTGCTGGGCCATCGCGGCAAGCTCCGAAAGCTCGAAGCAGACTTTGGCGACAGTGTTTTTGTGCAACAACTGCTGGCCTTGCGCTTGGCTGTTATTTTTTGCCACGCCAGGCGTGAGCCGGATCTGAAGGGCTTGCGACTGACACTGGACGGTACTGAGTTCTCGCTGTTGTGCAGAACGGGATGGGCTGAAGCTTTTCCGCAGTCGGCTTATCTGCTGCGGGAAGAAGTGCTGGCCTGGGACAAAACGCTCTGCACTTTGACGCTCAAAGACGCTTGAAGTCGCGTGAAGCAGGGGACTTGCCAAGACAGATTTAAACCATGTAAACTGTATAAATCGTTAATTCCATTTATTCACTTGCAAAGGAACACATCATGACCGCACTCAAAAAGTCACCTACCGTCTCAGCCAAGGCTTCAAGCAAAGTCGTTGCCAAGCCTACCAAGCCAGCTGCACCGGTCACCGCTAAACGCGTCACCCCCAAAGCCCTGCCTAAAAAACCCGTTGCGGCCCCAGCCAAGCCGGTGACTCGCACAGCCGCCCCTAAGACCACGACCAAGGTGATCGTTGCCAAAGAAGTGAAGGCAGAAAAAGTCAAAAAGCCAAAGTTGATCCGCGACAGCTTCACCATCCCAAAAGCTGAATATGTGGTGGTCGAAGCCTTGAAAGAGCGCGCCGGAAAACTCGCCCGTTCTGTCAAGAAGAGTGAGCTGCTGCGCGCAGGTATCAAGGCTTTGGCCGCCATGTCGGATGCAAATTTCTTGAGCGCCCTGAGCGCTGTGCCAACCATCAAGACCGGCCGCCCATCGACTGCCGTCTAAAAAGCCGTTAAAGGAATTCGGGCGATTGCACGGTCACCACGACGGTCTGGATTTGCCCGTCGCGCTCCCGACTGCGCAGCCACCAGATGGCCCCCTTGCGAAAAGACAATTCATCACCATTCACACCGAGCAGGCGTGTCACGACCTGACCAAGTGTGGGTTGGTGACCGACCACCAAAACCGGTAGTTTGGCCAAGGGCCAATGGACCAAGGTCAATAAATCGCTGACCGAACCCCAGGGCGCGAGTTCAGGGCAGGTTTTGTACTTGCGCCCCAAAGGAACAACAGTTTGTTCACAACGCATCGCGGGACTGACCAGCACCCTCGCGCTGTTCGTCAGGGTGCCGTCGACCCACTTGGCCATGCGGCTGGCTTGCTTGTGACCGCGGGCTGAGAGGCAACGATGCAAGTCTGCATCGGCCACACTAGAGGGTCCTGCTGGCGCCGGGCCGAAGTCTGGCCCGTCTTCTGCATCGGCATGTCTCCAGAGGATTA
>CANCCE010000210.1 GCA_947374505.1 Comamonadaceae bacterium
TAATAGCAGCAGAGGCTTTAAATACTTGGTGCCCGGGGCCGGAATCGAACCGGCACGCCTTTCGGCGGGGGATTTTGAGTCCCCTGCGTCTACCAATTTCACCACCCGGGCGGTAGATATCAAGCCTCAGATTATGGCACAGGGCGAGGCTCTACATAACACTCACATTCCAGATGCCATTTTCTGCGCTCAAGGTATTTTCTGTATCGGACCCGCGCTTTTCAATTCAAGCATCTCAGTCCACCCGAACCTGAGCCACCTTGATGACTTGCGCCCACTTGTCGATATCAGCTTTGATGACCGCACCGAAGGCAGCTGGCGTGCTGCCTTGTGAAATGGTTCCCTGATCTGCATAAAACTTTCGAATCTCAGGAGTCGCAAGGAGCTTGACAATTTCAGCGCTGAAGCGATCAACAGCCACTTGTGGCGTGCCTGCCGGAGCCATCATTCCGACCCAGGCTTCTTCGACAAAACCCTGCACGGCTTCTACGACGGGTGGAACATTTGGCATATTAGGATTTCGCCCCGCCGAGGTCACTCCCAAGGCGCGAATACGACCGTTTTCTACAAACGGTTTCATGGTGGCCATGCCGTCAATCATCAGATCAACCTGGCCGCTGATTAAATCAGTCCTCGCCACGGCGCTCGACTTGTAAGGGACATGAACCATGTTGGTTCCCGTCAAATATTTAAACTGCTCTGTGATCAAGTGATAGATGGTTCCCGATCCTGAGGATGCGTAATTGAGTTTTCCAGGATTGGCCTTTGCATATGCAATCAGATCCTGTGTTGTCTTGACGGGCAGAGCTGGATTGACCACAAGAATAAGAGGAAAAACCCCCATGGCGGTCACCGGGACGAAATCCTTCAGCGTGGTGTAGCCTAAGTTTGGCTGGAGTGTCTCAATGATCGCGTGCGTGTTGGAGATCATCACGAAGGTATGGCCGTCAGTTGGCGTGCGTATGGCTGCCCGCATGCCGAGCGCACCGCCCACACCGGGCAGGTTTTCCAGAATCACTTGCTGGCCGAGCGCCTCGGATAATTTTTGAGCAATCGGTCGCATCACCGTGTCACCACCACCGCCTGCGGCGAAGGGCAAAATAATTTTCACTGGCTTGGTTGGCCAACTCTGCGCGTTCACTGCAAAGGCCCAGCAACAGACGAAAAGCAAACCGACTTTACTGACGATACGGTTCAAATTCATAATCTCACCTTATGGGCTGACGTGGTTAAAAAATTCTCAGTTCCTTGCAAAGAATTGCAGCATTGATTCGAACGCCTCGGGCCTTTCCGCCATGAATCCGTGCAAAGTATCCTCAAAAATAAGCAACTCAGAATGGGGGATGGACCTCCCGATGTCCTGACTGTGCTCAAGGCTGGTGATGATGTCGTTTTGGCCGATGAGTATTTGCGTCGGGCACTGAATTTCGCAAAGCCGGTCTCGCGAATCGTGGGTCAGCAAGCTGTGGCCCGTATGGAGATAGCCATGCAGTGGTCGGTTGACCTGAAGCATGAAGTCAACGGATTTTTCGATCTTGTCCTGATTCAACTCACAGTAGCGTTCCGAGTAGAAGTAGGTGAGTAGGCCAAGGAGGAAGCAGCGGTCGATGCCCATCGCCTTGGCTGACCCCAGCCACCATTGCACCATGTGGCGGCCGCGGGGCCCGAGATGGGCAAAAGTCGACGTCATCGCCAAGCTGCGAACACTGTCAGGCTGCAAGATCGCCATCCACTGGGCAATCGCGCCGCCCAAAGATTTACCCATCACGTGGGCGCGTGGGACGCCCAGCACCTGCATCAGCCCTAGCGCATCCTTGGCCAGCATCTGGGTGGTGTAAGGCGCGTCGGGCGCATCGGTGCCGCCTATGCCGCGGTTGTCAAAAGCCAAGACCTTAAATTGTTGCGCGGCAAGATCAAGCTGTGGCCCCCATGAAGACCAATTTCCACTGGCGTATCCACCGACCATCACAAGCCAGTCTCCTTGGCCCTGTATGGTGTAGTTCATCGACAGATCACCCACCTTGACACAGGGCATAAAAGTACTTTCTGCAATCAAAAAACATTCGAATCGATAAATCGAGCAATAAATTTAGCACAATTAAATTAAAAATAAAGCCATGGTTTTCGCTGACATTGCTTGCTTCCAGCGTTAATTGTCTGCAAGCAAAAAGGCTGAAGGTATGAATTCGCAAGTTATGGCACAGTGTGAGGCTATGAATTACAAGACCATTGAAGATGCCATCGGCAACACGCCGCTGGTCGCATTGCAACGCATCCAGGCCGACGAAAATCATGAGCGCAACAACGTTTTACTGGGCAAGCTCGAAGGCAACAATCCGGCGGGTTCGGTCAAAGACCGGCCGGCGTTGTCGATGATCAAGCGGGCTGAAGAGCGCGGTGACATCCAACCGGGGGACACGCTGATTGAGGCGACGTCCGGCAACACCGGCATTGCGCTGGCCATGGCGGCGGCCATCAAGGGTTACCGCATGGTGCTGATCATGCCGGAGGACCTCTCGATTGAACGCGCGCAGACCATGAAGGCCTTTGGTGCGGAGCTTATTCTCACACCCAAGTCGGGTGGTATCGAATACGCCCGTGACTTGGCCGACCGCATGCAGACCGAAGGCAAGGGTCGGGTGCTCGACCAGTTCGCCAACCAAGACAATCCGCGCATTCATTACGAAACCACCGGCCCCGAAATCTGGCAAGACACCGCTGGCAAAGTGACGCACTTTGTGAGCGCCATGGGCACCACGGGCACCATCACGGGTGTCTCACGTTACCTGAAAGAGCAAAATTCGGCGATTCAAATCATCGGTGCGCAGCCGAGTGAAGGCTCACGCATTCCGGGTATTCGCAAATGGCCAGAGGCCTATATGCCCAAGATTTATGACGCCCGCCATGTCGACCAATTGGTCCTAGTAAGTCAGCTTGACGCAGAAGCCATGTGCCGACGCATGGCGCGCGAAGAGGGCATTTTTGCCGGTATCTCCGCCGCGGGTGCCTGCTGGGTAGCGCAAGAGATTGCCAAGACCGTGCTCAACGCCGTGATTGTGTTCATCGTCTGCGACCGCGGTGATCGTTATTTGTCGACCGGCGTTTTTCCGGCCTGAACAGGAGAGACAGCATGACCCCTGAATTCAAGTTTTGTCCCAGCTGCGCCACGCCGCTGGGCATGGTGACAGAAATGGAAGACGGTGGCCCTAAGGCCCGCTTGCGCTGCACCAACTGCGATTACACGCACTGGAACAACCCGACACCGGTGTTAGCGGCGGTGGTGGAGTACGAGGGCAAGATCTTGCTGGCGCGCAACGCCGCTTGGTCGGGCGAAAAGTTCGCGTTGATCACGGGGTTTATGGAAGCTGGCGAGACGCCTGAAGGCGGTATTGAGCGCGAGATCGCTGAAGAAACCAACTTGAGCACCAGCGCTCTCAAGTTGATCGGTGTGTACGATTTTCAGCGAATGAACCAGATCATCATTGCATACCATGCGGTCTGCAGCGGCGAGGTCAAGCTCTCACCTGAATTGGTGGACTACAAGTTGTATGCGTTTGAAGACGTTGTGTGCTGGCCCGCCGGAACCGGCTATGCGGTGGCGGACTTTCTCACGTCACGCGGGCATACACCGACATTTCTGGAGTGGTCCAAGAGAGCCGTCACTTGATCCGGTTTTACTCAGGGCCTAGCTCGGCACAGCCGTGTTCTGCTTAAAATCAAACCCAAAAGTATCCGTAGGACTTGATCGTCACGTCCATAGCCCACGGGCTGAAAGAACCTCATGAACATTGACAAAGAACTCGACACCCGTGGGCTGAACTGCCCGCTGCCTATATTAAAGGCCAAGAAGGCACTGGCTGAAATGACCAGCGGCCAGCTTCTCAAAGTGGTGTCAACTGACGCGGGTTCGACCCGAGACTTTCAAGCCTTTGCCAAGCAAACCGGCAACGACCTGATGGAACAGCAGACCGTTGGCACGGACTATATTCACGTGCTCAAGCGGCGCTGACTGCCTTTTAGGCGACAGCTCTCAGAGGTGTTTCGTTTAAATCTTCGGAAAGCTGCAGCTGGCTCAAATAAGCCCTGAAATGCGCCCCCACTTCCGGGTGCTGTAATGCCAGTTCAACTGTGGCTTCCAGAAAGCCTTCTTTGCTGCCGCAGTCGTAGCGTTTGCCTTGGTACTGGAAGGCATACACGCTTTCATGCTGCATCAAACCAGCAATGCCGTCCGTGAGCTGAATCTCACCACCCACACCACCGGCCTGCTGTCGAATTTGGTCAAACACACCGGGCGTGAGGATATAACGGCCAGCCACACCCATGCGTGAGGGCGCTACTTCGGGTGCTGGCTTTTCAACCATGCGAGCGATCTTGATCAGCCCGGGTCGCACCTCATCGCCCGCCACAATGCCATAACGCCGGGTGTGCTCATCGGGCACTTCTTGGACTGCGATGATGGACTGCTGCATTTCCTTGAACTGCGTCACCATTTGCGAGAGCACAGGGGGGGTGCCGACCATCAAGTCATCGGCCAGCACAACCGCAAACGGCTCGTCGCCGACCAAGTGCTCGGCGCACAGCACGGCATGGCCAAGGCCTAGCGAGCGCGGTTGACGCACATACGAGCAAAAAATGTCGTCAGGTACGACAGAGTGAAGCAGCTTCAGCAGTGCGTCTTTGTGCGCTGCTTCGAGTTCGCTCTCAAGTTCGTAGGCGGTGTCGAAATGGTCTTCAATAGCGCGCTTGTTGCGGCCGGTCACAAAAATCATGTGGCGAATGCCGGCGGCGTAGGCTTCTTCGACCGCGTACTGAATCAGCGGCTTGTCGACGATAGGCAGCATCTCTTTCGGCTG
>CANCCE010000211.1 GCA_947374505.1 Comamonadaceae bacterium
GCTGCCGCCGATAAAGCGGCAGTCGATAAAGCCGCTGCTGACAAAGCTGCGGCTGATAAAGCGGCCGCAGACAAAGCAGCTGCAGATAAGGCCGCTGCAGACAAAGCGGCCGCTGACAAAGCTGCTGCCGACAAAGCGGCCGCGGATAAGGCTGCAGCGGACAAAGCGGCAGCCGACAAGGTTGCCGCTGATAAAGCGGCTGCTGACAAAGCTGCTGCAGATAAGGCTGCAGCCGATAAAGCAGCAGCGGATAAAGCGGCAGCCGACAAAGCGGCGGCGGATAAAGCTGCTTCAGACAAAGCTGCCGCCGATAAAGCGGCAGTCGATAAAGCCGCTGCTGACAAAGCTGCGGCTGATAAAGCGGCCGCCGACAAAGCAGCTGCAGATAAGGCCGCTGCCGACAAAGCAGCTGCAGATAAGGCCGCTGCGGATAAAGCGGCCGCGGACAAGGCCGCAGCTAACAAAGAAAACGAAAAAGAAAAAGAAAAGAAGGAAGACTCAGAGACAACCGGCAATAAAAATTAATCTAAGCCGGACGAGCGCGAGAAAAGCTGGGCTTTCCTGATTCCAGTCATCAGTCCGAGCGGACTGCGTTTCAATTAAGCCGGCATGCTCTCGTTGAATAATGTGCACGCTTTAGCTTGCCACTCAACTACATTGGGTTCGCGAGCGTACCGACGGGAAAGTGCTTGATCAATTGAATGGCATCGCGAACTTCCTGAATGGAATTCATGGAATAACTCTGCATTGTTCAGCGACGGTACCAGTGCAGCGACAGACCCATCGCGCTCAGCACCAGCAACAGGCACAGGCCCGCAAAAAGAGAGCTCACTTCGGTGTCGCGACGTTCAAGGGTGAACTTGGATGACAGGTGCTCATACACAGTCTTCAAGTCCGCGGCATTAGACGCGCGAAAAAACTCGGCGCCGGTGATCTTGGCCATGGCCTTGAGCGCTTCTTCATCCACACGGGCGTAAAACGACCAGCCTTCCATCCCCGGAATCACACCATCGGCCGTGCCAAACGCCACCGTGTAAACGCGCACCCCTCGGCTGGCAGCCAGTTTGGCCGCTTCAAGTGGATCAGGTCCGGTGGTGCGACGTCCGTCCGACAGCAGCACGATGGCGCCACCCGTGTAAGAACCCACCGGAACCGGGGCGCGTTCAATGGAGGGAGATTTGGTTGTGCGCTGATCCAGCGACTGCCCTGCGCCAGCGTTGCCATAACCACGGAATTCGCGCCCAAACAAAGTCGACTCCAGATCAATGCCTGCGTCAGGCATTAAGGCGTTGAGCGCCACCAGCAAACCGCTGCCGGTGGCCGTGCCTCTTTGCAACTCGAATCGATCAATAGACGCGATCAACTCTTCTTTGTTGTCGGTGATTTGTTGCACCAGTTGTGCGTTGCCAGCAAAAGAAACAACACCCACACGCACATCAGGCGGAAGCTCTTGCAAAAAGGCTTTGACCGCAGCTTGAGAGGCCTCAATGCGACTGGGCTTCACATCTTGCGCCAGCATGCTGCGCGAGACATCCATGGCCAGCACCAGCGTCAGGTAATCGGCCGGCAGCACCACTTGGGCACTTGGTCGTGCAGCACCCACCAAAGCGGCAGCCAATGCACTCAGCAACAAGGCGGGAGGAATGTGGCGACGAAAGCGCTGGCCTTTTCCCATGGCAGGACGGATCAGCGAGAGCGATGGGTAGATCACGGCCACCTTGCGTCGACGGCGCAACATCCACCGGTAGCCAAACACCAAAAGAGGCAAGAGCAGCAGGAACCAAAGCACCTCGGGCCAAAGAAAATGCATGTTCTTCAGGGGTTTTAGTGGATGACACGGTCACTGTATCACCGCTGGCTGTGCTAAGGTTTATGGCATGAAACGCGCCGCGCTTTACAGCAGTCGTCCCGCCATTCGGTCCGCTGCCTCCGATTCATCCCCACCGGCTGACGCATCCCCGTCCCCGGCTCCACTCTCCCGTTGGCGCGTCTGGCAACGACACCCTCGGGTGACGCTTTTTTTGGCAGGGGTGATCACTTCCAGCGCCATTTTTGGGGGCTTGCTGCTCAGCCTGTCCTCGCAACGCGCACTCACGCAAGACGACATCAACGCCGCCGTGCTGCACACCTTGAGCACGCAAGAATTACCCTCTCGGGCGCTGCGTGCGGCGCAAACCATTGGCCCTTCGGTGGTGCGTGTGCGTGGATTTTCAGACGACCCCAAGGACCCGAAGGGAGAAGACCAACCCAACGGTGTGGGCTCGGGCGTCGTCATCAGCGAAGAAGGTGTGATCCTCACCAACTTGCATGTGGTGCAGGGCTCCAAAAAACTCATGGTCACCTTTGCCGATGGCTTTGAAGCAGAGGCCACTGTGGTGGCCGTGCAACCAGAAAACGATCTGGCCGTCATCAAAGCCGTCAAGATTCCGGACGACTTGCAACCGGCCACCCTGGGCAGCACCGGCAAGCTGATGCCCGGCGACGAAGTGGTGGCCGTGGGCTTTCCCTTTGGCATTGGTCCTTCTGTTTCTGCGGGGGTCGTCTCCGGCATGAACCGTGAGTTCCGCACCGAAGGCAAGTCGGTCTTGCGGGGTCTGATTCAATTTGACGCAGCGGCCAACCCCGGTAATTCAGGTGGGCCGCTGGTCAACATGTCAGGCGAAGTGGTGGGCGTGGTCACGGCCATTCTCAATCCGACCAGCGCACGCACCTTCATCGGCATTGCTTTTGCGGCCACCATCGAGAGCGCCGGCACGGCCTTGGGTATTCCTCCGTTTTAATTTATTTGAGAAAGCGAGCAGCACATGGATCAGTCTTCGCCAACGTGGAACCGGGCCGGGATCGCACCGGCGTCTCCTGACACGGCTGCCTTGATGGAGCGTGTGCTGTATGAAGTCAAGCGCGTGGTGGTCGGGCAAGACCACTTTCTCGAACGCATTCTGGTCGCTATTCTGGCGCAAGGACATTTGCTGATTGAAGGCGTCCCCGGTTTGGCCAAAACGCTCACCGTCAACACGCTCGCACAAGCGGTCCACGGCGTTTTCAAACGAGTCCAGTTCACCCCCGACCTGCTGCCCGCCGACTTGGTGGGAACGCGCATGTTCAACCAACGCACCAGTGAATTCAGCACCGTGCTGGGCCCGGTGTTTGCCAACCTGCTGCTGGCCGACGAAATCAACCGCGCTCCGGCCAAGGTGCAAAGTGCGCTGCTAGAAGTCATGCAAGAGAGGCAGGTCACCATCGCCGGCGAGAGCCACAAAGTGCCACGCCCCTTTCTGGTGATGGCCACGCAAAACCCGATCGAGACCGAAGGCACCTACCCGCTGCCTGAAGCGCAGGTTGACCGGTTCATGATGAAGGTCCTGATTGGCTACCCGTCGGAAGAGGAAGAGTTTGTCATCGTGCAGCGTGTCACTGGCGTCCCCGTGGTGGTGTCAGCGGTGGCCACCACGGAGCAGTTGATGGCTTTGCAAGCGCAGTGCCGGCTCAGCTATGTGGACCCGGCGCTGGTCATGTACGCGGTGCGGCTGGTATCGGCCACGCGCGACCCCGCACGCTTCGGCTTGCCTGATCTGGCGCGCTACATCACCTTCGGTGCCAGCCCGCGTGCCACCATTTCCCTCATTGAAGGTGCACGTGCTCTGGGCTTTTTGCGTGGCCGTCCCTACGCCCTGCCGCAAGACGTGATTGATCTGGTCCCCGATGTGCTGCGCCACCGATTGGTGTTGTCCTACGAGGCACTTTCTGACGGCATGAGCGCAGACGACATCGTCATGAAAATCCTGCAGGTCATCACCCCACCGGACAAACCACTGGACTCGCATGTTCACGTTTCTGCGTCGACGCCTCGCTGAACGCGCTGTCCGCGCATCTCGTCAGCAAGCCGCGCTGGACCCGGAAGTCCAGTCCGGGGCGCCGTCACGTCCCGATCCACAACAAGTGCTGCGGCGCTTAGAGTGGACCGTCATCAAACGCCTTGATGGTCAGCTGCAGGGCGACTACCGCAGCTTGTTTCGCGGCGCTGGTTTGGTGTTGGCAGATTTGCGCGAATACCAGTCGCACGACGACGTTCGTCACATCGACTGGAATGTCACGGCGCGCATGCAAACGCCGTATGTGCGTGAGCATCAGGAAGACCGCGAAGTGGCGGCCTGGTTTCTGGTCGACTTGTCGGGCTCGGTGCACTTTGGCTCGGGCGCTGTCAGTAAACGTCAGTTGGCGGCTGAGGCCGTGACCGTGCTGGCGCGCTTGCTCTCACAGCATGGCAACCGGGTGGGGGTAATGCTGTTTTCAGGCACCCAAGTGCGTGCCGAAGTGGTTGTCCCGGCGCGCTCGGGACGTCGTCACTTGCTGCACGTGCTGCAACTCATGCTGAGCGATCTGCCCACTGCTGGCACGCGGCCAACGGCCGGCATAACGGCCGGCACAACGGCTGGAAAAACGACCGACTTGCGTGTCTTGTTGTCTCAAGCTCAAGCAGTGATCCGCCGCCGCGCCAGTATTTTTTTGGTCTCAGACTTCATCACGCAACCCGACTGGCACGCCCCTCTGAGTCAATTGGCCAGACGTCACGAAGTGGTGGCCATTCGCTTGCGGGATCGCTTAGAGCAAGAGATTCCAAACGTTGGGCTGGTGCTGATGCAAGACGCTGAAACCGGCGAACAATTGCTGGTCGATGGCAACGATGGCGGCTTTCGTGCCCGGTTCACGCAGATCGCAGCAGAGCGCGAAAACCTGCTGCGCGAGGGCCTCACGCGCGCCGGCGTCGACTGCCTGGAACTCACCACCGACGAACCCCTGGACCAAGCCATCTTGCGCTTCACGCAGCTGCGCAAG
>CANCCE010000212.1 GCA_947374505.1 Comamonadaceae bacterium
ATGGTCGATGCCGTGCTGGCCTTGCCAGAAGGCACGCGGCTGATGATCCTGGCGCCGGTCGCGCGTGAGCGCAAGGGCGAGTTCGTCGATGTGTTTGCCGAGATGCAGGCGCAAGGTTATGTGCGCTTTCGGGTCGACGGCAAGATCTATGAATTCGATGAATTGCCGAAGCTGAAGAAAACAGAAAAGCACAACATCGACGTCGTGATTGACCGCGTCAAGGTCCGCCGACCCACTGCGCCAGACACCGATTTAGCCGAAGGCGAACTCGACGCCAGCAGGCAAGAGCATGACAACCTGAAACAGCGCATCGCTGAAAGTTTTGAAGCTGCCTTGCGGCTCGCCGATGGTAAAGCCATGGCGTTGGAAATGGACACGCCCGGTGAGCATTTGTTCAGCGCCAAGTTTTCTTGCCCGGTCTGCAATTACTCCCTCAGCGAGATGGAACCGCGGCTGTTTTCTTTCAACTCGCCGGTCGGTGCCTGCCCGAGTTGCGACGGTCTGGGGCATACCGAGACCTTCGACCCGACGCGCGTGGTGGCCTTCCCGACGCTGAGTCTGGCCAGCGGTGCGGTGAAGGGATGGGACCGCCGCAACAGCTATTACTTCTCCATGCTGGAGAGCTTGGCGAAGCATTACGGCTTCGACATCGACACCGCGTTTGAGGAACTGCCCGAACACGTGCAGCAAGTCGTTCTGCATGGCTCCGGCGAAGAAGACATCAAGTTCAGCTACATCATGGACTCGGGTGCATCCGCCGGCCGGAAGGTCAGCAAGAAGCATCCGTTTGAAGGTGTCATCACCAACTTTGAACGCCGCTACCGCGAGACCGATTCGTCGGCGGTGCGCGAAGAGCTGGCGCGTTACCGTGCCGTCCAACCGTGCCCGTCATGCCAAGGCACGCGGCTGCGCCAGGAGGCGCGCCATGTCTACATCGTTGGTGCCCCAGCCACTGAGGGCGAAGCGCCAACCCGCAAGGCCATTTACGAGGTCAGCCGCATCACGCTGCGTGAGAGTTTTGAGTATTTCAGCACGCTGAAGATGCAGGGTGCGAAGGCCGAAATCGCCGACAAGGTGGTGCGCGAAATCGGCCTGCGACTGAAGTTTCTGAACGACGTCGGCCTGAACTATTTGAGCCTGGACCGCAGCGCTGAAACCCTCTCGGGTGGCGAGTCGCAGCGTATCCGTTTGGCCTCACAAATTGGCTCCGGCCTGACCGGTGTGATGTACGTGCTGGACGAGCCCAGCATCGGCTTGCACCAGCGCGACAATGATCGATTGATCGGCACGTTGAAACATCTGCGCGACATCGGCAACAGCGTGCTGGTGGTCGAGCACGACGAAGACATGATTCGCGCCGCCGACCATGTGATTGACATGGGGCCGGGTGCCGGCATTCATGGTGGCCGTGTGATGGCGCAGGGTACGTTCACCGAGGTCCAGGCGAATCCGAATTCGCTCACCGGCCAGTACTTGGCGGGAACGCTGAAAATCGCCGTGCCGACGCATCGCACGCCGTGGTTGCCGACCGTCGCCAGAGGCCCGCTGGTGATCAAGAATCCGCGCTTCGCGCCGAGTGCTGCCGGCGTCAAACGCGCAGCGCGTGAAGCCACGCACCAGCTGACGCAAGGCGATTTGCAATGCTTGAGGGTCATCAACGCCAGCGGCCACAACCTTCAAAATGTCAGCGTTGAATTTCCGGTTGGTCTGCTGACCTGTGTGACCGGTGTCTCCGGCTCGGGCAAGTCGACGCTGGTGAATGACACGCTGTATGCCGCCGTGGCGCGCACCCTCTACCGCGCGCATGAAGAGCCCGCGCCGCATGAGGCGATTGAAGGCATTGAGCACTTCGACAAGGTCATCAACGTCGACCAGTCACCGATTGGCCGCACGCCGCGCAGCAACCCGGCGACCTACACCGGACTGTTCACGCCGATCCGCGAATTGATGGCCGAGATGAACAGTGCGCGTGAACGCGGTTATGGTCCGGGGCGCTTCAGCTTCAACGTCGCCGGGGGCCGCTGCGAAGCGTGTCAGGGCGACGGCATGGTCAAGGTCGAGATGCATTTCTTGCCCGATGTCTACGTGCCTTGCGATGTGTGCAAAGGCATGCGCTACAACCGCGAAACCCTGGAAGTGCAATACAAGGGCAAGAACATCGCGCAGATTCTCGAGCTCACGGTGGAAGCCGCCGCAGAGTTTTTCAAAGCCGTGCCGACGCTGGCGCGCAAGCTGCAAACGCTGCTCGATGTCGGCTTGAGTTACATCAAGCTCGGACAAGCCGCGACCACACTCTCAGGCGGTGAAGCGCAGCGCGTCAAGCTGGCCTTGGAGCTGAGCAAACGCGACACCGGCCGCACGCTTTACATCCTTGACGAACCGACGACAGGTCTGCACTTTGCCGACATCGATTTGCTGCTCAAAGTGTTGCACCAACTGCGCGACGCTGGCAACACCATCGTCGTGATCGAGCACAACCTGGACGTCATCAAAACGGCCGACTGGTTGATCGACATCGGGCCCGAAGGCGGCGCCGGTGGCGGCCGCGTGGTCGGTGTCGGCACGCCGGAAGATTTGGCGTCGAATCCGGACAGCCACACGGGGCGTTACTTGGCGCCGCTGCTGAAATAAAAATAAATGCCATCGTTGGCACAATGCCATATTAGGAGATTTTTAAAATGATTCATCGTCGATACCTCAGCGCCGCCTTTTGCATGGCCCTCACGTCTTTTGCCGCCCTGCCCATGGCCCAGGCAGCAGATCCTTTCCCGGCCCGCCCCGTCAAGATTCTGGTGGGCTTTTCGCCCGGCGGCAGCTCTGACACGGTGGCCCGCATCCTCGCGCCGCGCTTGTCCGAAGCACTCAAGCAAAGCGTGATCATTGACAACCGCCCCGGGGCCGGCGGCAACATTGCCTCCGATGCGTTGGTGAAAGCCCCCGCGGATGGTTACACCATCATGCTGGGCACCATCGGCTCGCTGGCGGTGAACCAACACCTGAACAAGCTGAGTTACGACCCGGTCACCGACATGGCGCCGCTGAGCCTGGCCATCGTCTTCAGCAATGTGCTGGTGGTCAATGCAAACAGCGAGATCCGGACGTTGGCCGACTACGTTCGCCTAGGGCGCGTTGAAAAGTCAAAGGTGTCGTTTGGCTCTTCCGGCATTGGCAGCAGTGGCCATTTGGCCGGCGAATTGCTGAAGGGCACCGCCGGCCTGAACAACCAGCACGTGGCGTATCGCGGAGGTGCGCCAGCTATGAATGATTTGCTGGGCGGCGTCTTGGCGTCGATTTTCTCAAGCCCGACCGATGCGGTGCAGTTCATCAAGGCCGGCAAACTGCGGGCCTTGGCGACCACCGGCAGCAAACGGCTCGACGTGTTGCCGCAAGTGCCGACCGTGGCCGAACAGGGTTACCCCGGTTTTGAAGCCATCAACTGGTACGCTTTCACCGCGCCATTGAACACACCCGCCGATGTGGTCCAGCGCTTGAACGCGGCCCTCGTGACAACGCTGAATGACCCCGGTGTGGCAGCGCAATTGCGCAAGCTGGGTCTGGAGCCCAAGCCCACAACGCCGGAAGAAACCGGACGTTACATTCGCGCTGAAAGCGACAAGTGGGGTGCGCTGGTGCGCAAGACCGGGCTGAAGCTCGACTAAGCCTTGCTCTTAAAACTTTAGATATTTTTCAACCCAACCAACATCGCCCATGGACTCCACCATTGCAGAGAAAATTCTGGCCCGGCATGCCGGCGTCAGCCACGTCAGAGCCGGTGACATCGTCATTGCGCGCGTTGACTTCGCCATGGTGCACGACGCCCGTGCGCCCAACACCATCCGTATGGTCGACAAGATGACTGCCGGCCGACCGACGGCGCTGCCCTTTGCCGACAAGACCGCGTGGGTGCTCGACCATTACTCGCCGCCGCCGAACGTGGAGGCAGCGCAAGGCCACACCGCCATGCGCCGATTTGCGCGTGAACACGGCAGCGTGTTGTATGACATTGGCGACGGTATTTGCCATCAAGTGCTGCCCGAAGGCGGCCACCTCACCTGTGGCGACTTGGTGGTGGGCACCGACACCCATTCGGTCACTTACGGCGCATTCAACGCCTTCGGCACCGGCATTGAAGGCAGCGACATCAGCGCTATTCTGACCACCGGCAAGTTGTGGTTTCGGGTGCCTGAGTCGGTCAAGGTCACGCTGAATGGACGCTTGCAGCCCGGCGTTTGGGCCAAGGACCTGACGTTGCACATGCTGGGTCGTTTTGGCGCGGAAGGCTTGAACTACCGGGCCATCGAGTACACCGGCTCGGCGGTCAGCGCGATGGAAATTGACGATCGCATGACGCTGGCGAACCACGCCGCAGAGTTGGGCGCCAAGGCGGCCCTGTTGGAAGCCGATGAAAAAACTTTCGCTTGGTTGGCCGCGCACGGAGCCCGTCCACCGCAGCCGGTGACTGCTGACGCGAATGCGATTTACGCGGACCGTTTTGAAATTGATGCTTCGGCGTTGACGCCTCAGGTTGCGCGTCAGCACGCGGTCGACGATGTGGTCTCGGCCTCGGAAGTGATCGGCCAAAAAATTAATTTCGCACTCATTGGCACCTGCACCAACGGCCGCATTGATGACATCCGCCAAGCCGCCGCAATTTTGAAAGGGCGAAAACTGGCACCGGGCGTGCGGATGATCGTGACACCAGCATCTCGGCAGATTTACCTGGCCGCTTTGCGCGAGGGGTTGATCGAAATTCTGACCGAAGCGGGTGCTTCTTTCGAGGCTGCCGGTTGCGGTACTTGCGTCGGCATCACCAACCACCTGAT
>CANCCE010000213.1 GCA_947374505.1 Comamonadaceae bacterium
TGCTCAAAGAGGCTTGCGCCGTGAGAGCTTTGACGTTGGTGTTGATAACTGACATGGACTATCTCCTTCAAGAGGTGTTTAAGAAGTGGACAAGATGCCAATCTGAAATCTTGTTATGCAAAGAATCGGATTGATCGTCATTTTCTTAAGCACTTCTTGAAGTTATTTTTAATTTAATGATCGTTTTGTTAAATTTAACCATCTCCTCATTGAGCGTTTGGGGGGCAAACAGCTTGATTGCAGGTTCACGCAAGACGAAAAAAAACCGCCTGCAAGCAGACGGTTTTTCAAAAAAGAGCCGGTTTTACCCTGCCCCACCCCTTTTAGGGCTGAACTTTCAGAGACTTACTTCAGCAAGGCCAGCACGCCTTGGGCGGACTGGTTGGCTTGGGCCAACATGGCCGTTGCGGCTTGCGAGATGATCTGCGACTTGGCGAGGTTGGTACTCTCCGTGGCGTAGTCAGTGTCTTGAATGCGGCTGCGGGAAGCAGACATGTTCAGGTTGGCAACGGTCAGGTTAGAGACCACAGCGTCCAAACGGTTCTGGTAAGCACCCAACTTGGCCTGACCCAAAGAAACCGTTTTCAGTGCGGCATCCAGAGCGGTGATGGCCGTCTGGGCGCCACTGATGGTTGACACATCGATGTCTGCAACTTTGGTACCGTTGTCTGAACCACCCACTGTCCCGGTTTTTAAGCCGAGCAGCGCGAAGTTGGCATTGCCTTCAGAACCACCTGACAGGGTGAAGCTCTTGTCAGAACTCAAGCTAACTTGAGCGTAGCTTGTGACGGCTGTTGCTGCGGCCCCACCGGTCGCCAGGATGGCACCTGCCAGAATGCCGTAATCTGTGGCAGCCGTACCCGTAGATGCCAAGGAAATGTTACGGCCATCTTTGGCTGTCAGTGTCAAACCTTTGCCGTTGTCCGAAGCCACAACACCCGTTTGGCCAGCGTAGGCGTTGATCACGTCAACGACATCGCCTCGGGTACTCGCTGTAGTCGTGGTTATGGCGACGGTCACGCCATTGATAAACAGGGATTTAGCTGAAGCAGCGATGGCGGTGAAAGATGTCCCAACAATCACATTGGCTTCAGCCTTAGCGGTCACACCCGTTGCACTTGTCTTGCCATTGATCGCCGCAGCGATTGCAATAGCGCTGGCTGCTTTTGTCGATGACGCAGCAGTCGTGTCAGAAGCTGTGTCAGATGCTGATACGGAGGCATCAACGGCAGTGCCATTGATGCTTAAAGTACCCGCCAGCAAAACACCTGAAGCACTGGTCACAGTGGCCAAATTGCTGGCTGCAGTCCGTGCAACTGACGTGACAGAGGAGACATTGGAAGTGTATGAACCTGCTGCCAGTCCGGCATTGGACAATGTGCCGCTGGTGGTGGTGGAGATATTAATCTTATCGCCTGAGGCACTCGCCAACTGGTATGTACCCGTGTAAGCAGCAGCTGCACCCACACCCGTGCTGGCACTGGTCAAAGTGGTGTATGCGACGGTGATGTTGCGGCCGTCTGCGGCTGACAGCACAACGCCTTTGTTGATATCGCCAGTATCGGTGGCGGTCACGCCAGTTTGCGCAGAAATCGCGTTGATTGCGGCCGCTGTGTAAGCTCGGCTGACACCTGCATCCGTGGTGGTCGTGAATGAGCTGGTAGCCACACCGTTGATGGAGATCGTGCCCGTGAGTGCGGCAGCGGTCATGGCAGCACCGGACACAGTGGTGGTACCGACTGTGGCAGTGACACCCGATGTGGCCGAGACCAAGTTGATCGCGGTCACCTTGGCAATTGCGCTTGAAGATTTGTCACCGGAAGACAGCAGGTCGCTCGCGGCCAGACTGGCACCGACAGTGACGCCATTGATCACCAGGTCGCCAGCGGCCAAATTCGTTGCCACGGCAGCTGCAGTACCGGAAGATCCAGTTGCCGTTAACGATGGACGGGCGCCGACGCCAATGTCCTTGGTGCTGGCCGAGTCAATCTTCATCGTCATGGTGTCGCCGGCATTCACGCCAGTTTGCAACGTCAACTTGGAGGCTGTGCCGTCCAGTAGCTTGATGCTGTTGAAGTTGGTACGCGAAGCGATGCTGTCGATCTCTTGCTTGAGCTGGGACACTTCAAGTTGTGAAGCAGCACGGTTGTCAGGAGAAGAAGATGAGTTAGACGACTGAACAGAAAGTTCACGCATGCGTTGCAGCATGTCATTGATTTGACCCAAGCCGCCCTCAGCCGTTTGGGCCATCGAGATGCCGTCGTTGGCATTGCGGATAGCAACCGCAAAACCGCGAATGTCGGAGGTCATGCGCAGGGTGATGGCCAAACCGGCTGCATCGTCCTTGGCGCTGTTGATGCGGCTACCCGTGGAGAGCCGTTCCATGGCTGTTGCCATGGATTTGTTGACGTTGCTCAAGGAGGCTTGCGCCGTGAGAGCTTTGACGTTGGTGTTGATAACTGACATGGACTATCTCCTTCAAGAGGTGTTTACGAAGTTGACAAGACGCCAATCTGAAATCTTGTTACTCAATGATTCGTCCCAGTTATTATTTTCTTTAGTATCCTTGAAGAGTATTTTGATAATTTATATTAGTAACTTTTATATTTATGATGATGTTAGCTAAAATGACAACTAATACTAATTTAAGTATTGTGTGTTTTGGCTTTCAAGAAATACAATATTTAATGAAATTATTATTATTTTAAATATCAATTTGAGCGCCTACGATGACAGAGTCACGTGAACCGGGCCTGCGATGTGCCTAGGTCAAATGAAGAGCAGTAAGGGATGAGTCCGAATGGGCCGAAGCGCTTGGCGAAACAAGCGAGGCCAACAGATGAGGACAGTTAAACGAGAAGAAAAACGGCAAGAGATGCAATTGGAGGTACAGCGGGCGAAACTCTTCCACTGACGGGAAGGTCAAACCGGGCTGTTGATCAACAACTAGCTAGAGAAATTGGCGATTAACACGACTTAATAATCATCGTGTCAAATCATGGAGCTGTGCAGCACACCTTTGAGGTCTTCAATACTGTGACCGAGCTTCACAATGACATCGTTCGGAATTTGCCGCACCACTTCGCCGGTTTCTTGATTGACCACGGTGACGATGGGTCGGCCGAGTTTTTCGTCCATCATGAAGTTCAGACCCCGTCCGCCATCTTTCATCATCTGGTTCAGGCGGCCAATGGCTTCATTCAGGTCATTGCGCAAACGCTCGGTATCCACCTTGATGTCCGCACGCGGAACGGGGGTCACCTTCGGGGCCGGAGCGGTTGGCTCCACGGCAGCAGCAACACCCGCCGAGGTGACCTGGGGCGTGGGTACAGGGGTAGTGGCGACCCGCAGACCGCCTTGAATATCAAGCATGATGAATTCCTTCCAATCCCGCCGTTCAAACGGATGACACAGCCAGCCTCCCTAGAGGGAAGTGGAGCTTTGGTCATGTTGAATCGGAAGCCGAACTGGAAACTTTAGCGAAATTTGTGAATTTTTTTAGATAATTCGCCATTTCGAGCGCAAAGCGGCAATCTATTGCCGCTGGATTGCCGCGCTACGCTCGCAATGACGGGGAATCTAGCTCGCAATGGCGGGGAATCTGGCTTGCAATGACGGGACGCCCTGTTACTGGGCCTCCCATGGATTGATGACCTTGACGCCCGTGGGCGTGAAATCAGCGACGTTGCGAGTCACCACCGTCATGCCGTGCACAAGACCGGTTGCCGCGATCAGTGCATCACGCTCGCCTCGCTTGTCGAGGACATGCAACCGGGCACAGCGTTGCGCCACGGCGGTATTAACAGGCAGCGTGCGCCCAGAGAACTCAGGCAAAACGTGTTGCTCTAGCCAAGAACGCAGCATGGCCCCCTGGGTGGCGTCCTTTCGCTCAATCGACAGAACACCCAGCTCCAGTTCCATGATGGTGATAACCGACACAAAAAGATCGGCCGCGTCCACGCGTTGCGTCCATGCCGTCACATTCACATCGGCCTTACCCAGTCGCACCTTTCGCAGTTCAGACACCACATTGGTATCGAGAATAAACATCATGAGAAATCAACCGGCCGGGGGGTGATGGTCACACGCGGCGGTTCAAACTCAATGTCGGCAAGACCAGGCATCGCCAGCGCATCTGCAATGTTGCGCCGCTGCTTGGTGAGCCGCTGATAGTCCTCAAAACTCATCAACACATGAGCCGGTCTGCCGCGGTCGGTGATGAACACCGGCCCGTTGTTGGCGGCCCGCTTTGCCTCGCTCGCGGCTTGATTGAATTCTCGGCTTGTCAAGGTCGTGATGGCCATAGCGGCACCTCCTTGTGAATAATGTAGATATGTTACTACATTATGGTTTGAGCATCATCTCGAGCAGAGGTCACCAAGCGGACAACATCAAAAGTAGCGCGGCGTGGCTCAATCGCCCAAAGATCATGCGCGGCTTGATGCCCAAGCCAGCTTTGAGCACTCTTACCGAACGCAAGCTCTAGGCGCATCGCCATCTCGGGCGTGACGGCCGCGCGCGCATTGACGATCTCGCTCAGAGTTTTGCGCGACACCTTGAGCCGCACGGCAGCTTGAGTGACCGACAAGTCCAGTGGCTTGAGCCACATCTCGCGAAGTATCGTACCGGGGTGGGGGGGGTTATGCATCTGCATGGTGGCACTCCTTTGTCAGTGGTAATCGAGGTAGTCAACAACGAAGGCATCGCCCGCGTCGAACTTGAAAATCATGCGCCAGTTGGCTTGCACAGTGACCGACCAGTAAGCCCGCTGCTTACC
>CANCCE010000214.1 GCA_947374505.1 Comamonadaceae bacterium
GGTTTGAACGGTGGCAGTACGGATTTACGGCTAGGCGACAACGCTACAAGCTACGACCTTTCTGCCGGCGCTATGTGGAACAAGAATTTCGGGCTAGAGGTCGGCATGACGGACTTCGGCACCATTCGTCGCCCGGGCAACTCGGTTGACGCTTATGGCTTGAGTGTCAGGGCTGTCGGCGTCGCGCCACTGACCGAATCATTCAGTGCTTTTGCAAAACTGGGGACCATGTACACACGCACCAAAGTGACGAGCGGAGCCAGCGTGAGCAAGGACAATAGCTGGGGAATGACCTATGGTGTGGGCGTGAACTACGACTTCACACGTCAGTTGGCGGCCGTGGTGGAATGGGACCAGACAAATCTTAATTTGGCAGGCAGCAGTGATCACATCAACACCACATCGTTGGGCTTGAAGTACCGGTTCTGACCTTTTTTCATTTCTCCAATGAAAGATCAAGCGTCCATCCTGCCCCGCCCTCTTGTAAGGGCTTGCAGACCCTTTCGCATTGAACTTGACCCATCCCAATTCTTCTGTAACGAAGTGTCAAGAACAGCCAGAAAATGCGATGACGGGACCTACGTACCTTCAGAATCGGCTTTGTTACATCTAAAGAATAGGCACCATGTCCCAACCCAACAACCGCGCTGACAAAATTTTGATCTTGGATGACGATGCGCGCATTCGCGACTTGTTGCGGCGTTACCTGACCCAGGAAGGCTTCGAAGTCATTTTGGCGGAGGACAGCAAGGCTCTCAATCGCATCATGTTGCGCGACGCGGTCGACTTGATCGTGCTGGACCTCATGATGCCAGGAGAAGACGGTCTGTCGATCTGCCGGCGTTTGCGCGCAGCCAACGACCGCACGCCCATCATCATGCTGACCGCCAAAGGCGAAGACGTCGACCGCATCGTTGGCCTGGAAGTGGGCGCAGACGACTATCTCGCCAAGCCTTTCAATCCGCGTGAACTGCTGGCCCGCATCCATGCCGTGCTGCGCAGACGACCTGCGGTGGAAGTGCCGGGAGCGCCGTCCTCGGACCAGGAACTTGTTAAGTTTGGTCCCTTCTCATTTGACATGGGACTTAGGACCTTGCACAAAAATGGTGACGAGTTGCCATTGACCACGGGTGAATTCGCGATGCTGAAAACGTTGGTGCGTCATCCACGTCAGCCGCTGTCGCGTGAGAAATTGGCACAAATGGCACGTGGACGCGAGTTTGAGCCGTTTGACCGCAGTCTCGACGTCCAGGTGTCACGCCTGCGCAAACTGGTTGAAGTGGATGCAGCGGTACCTCGCTATATCCAGACCGTCTGGGGCGTCGGCTATGTGTTTGTGCCGGATGGCACCAACTGACAAGTCCGATGAAGGCGTTAGCGGCACAATGACCATTTCGCCCATCCAATTCTTCTCGCCCCCCCGATCCCCCAATGAGCATGCAGCGCCAGAGCATTCTGGAAAATACCCCTGCCCCGCTGGACGCTTTGCCATCGTCAGGCGTCAGCTTGTTTTGGCGTACGTTTTTCTTTTTGGCCGTGTTGCTGTTGGTGTCTATCGTGACGTGGCTGCAAACCTTCAGCTCGCTGGAGTCAGAACCCCGGGCCATCCAAAATGCCCAACAAATTGCGTCACTGGTCAACCTCAGCCATGCGGGTCTTCGCTACGCTGATGCCATCGCACGGGTGTCACTCATCAAAACACTGGCAGAACAAGAGGGCGTGCGCATATCACCGCGCAAGTCGAATGACCGCTACATCCCGCTGGGGACTGATCCGCTGAGTTTGCGGATCAGCGAAGAGCTTCACAAACGCATGGGCAGCAGCACCGTGGTGGCGAAATCGGTCAATGGGCAGCCAGGTCTGTGGGTCGGCTTTCACATTGAAGAAGAGGCCTACTGGCTGCAGACAGATCTGGAACGGGTCGGACCCGCACGCACCAGCACATGGGCTATTTGGTTGACCACAGCGGGACTGTTGTCGCTGGCGGGTGCGGTCTTCATTGCGGGGCTGATCAACCGCCCCCTGAAGCAACTCTCGTATGCCGCAGGTCGTATGCGCGAGGGCGATTTTGACGCCAGCCTGCTGGACGAACAAGCCACCACCAGTGAAATCCGTGAAGTCAATATTGGCTTCAACCGCATGGCCGAGCAGCTGTCAAAGATGGAAACGGATCGCGCCATCATGATGGCGGGCATCTCGCATGACCTGCGCACGCCACTGGCCCGACTGCGCCTGGAAACCGAGATGAGTGTGAGCGACGAAAGTGCCCGTGCGCACATGGCGGCCGACATCAGCCAACTCGATGCCATCATCAACAAGTTCATGGATTACGCCCGACCCGATCAGACGGTGCTCGAAATCATTCATCTGAACGCCATTGTTGAGACCGCCATCTACACCTTGGCCGACCACAATAATCTGCATGTCAACGTGGACATACCGCCCGAACTGACGGTCAAAGCCGACAAGGTGGAGTTGTTGCGCGTGGTCACCAACTTGCTGGAAAACGCCCGCCGTTACGGCAAAAGCCCCGGTGCGTCTTTCGCCACGGTGGAAATCGCTGCCAAGACAAGCGGCCAATGGGTACAGCTGAAGATTCTGGACCACGGCCCTGGCGTCCCCGAAGACAGCTTACGCAAGTTAACGCGGCCGTTTTATCGCGGTGATGCTGCGCGCACGTCAGCCACCGGCGCTGGTTTGGGCTTGGCCATCGTCGAGAAAACCATCGTCAGCATGGGCGGCACATTTTCACTCGCCAATTCGGACACCGGCGGTCTGGCTGCGCACATTAAATTACGCAAAGGCTCAGTCGGCTGAAATTTTGGCGTCGGTGACCACCTTCTGCCAACGGGCGATGTCACTTTTGATCAACGCTTCAAGTTGGGCTGGCGTGCTGCTTCGGGTGGTCAGTCCTTGCTTGGCAAGCGCTGACTTAACGTCCTCCATATTGAGCACCGCAATGAAGTCACGGTTGAGCCGTGCGACCAGGTCGGCCGGGGTTTTGGCGGGCGCCAGTACGCCGTACCACGCATCGACACTGTCCATCACGTCAATGCCCTGCTCTTTGAACGTCGGTACATTCGGCGCCAGAGGGCTGCGAACCTGACCGCTCACCGCAAGCTCACGCAGCTTGCCACTGTCAATCAGAGGCCGCAAAGAGTGACTGGTGGCAATCATCATCTCGACTTGACCGCCAGCCAAATCGGTCAACGCGCCCTGGATGCCCTTGTAGGGGATATGCGTGACGTTGAGTCCGTATTGCGTCTTGAGCAACTCCATGGCCAGATGGTGCGGCGTGCCGTTGCCCGGTGAGGCGTAATTGATCTTGCCATTGCTCTTTTTGATGAGCGCCATCATGGAGGCCATGTCCTTGGCAGGCACACTCGGATGAACAGCGAACGAGTAACCCCCTTCTGCCAGCTTGGCCACCGACGCAAAGTCAGCAATCGGGTCATAAGGCAACTTTTTATACAGTGCCGGCGTCATCGTGAATGAGTTGATCGCCATCAACAGCGTGTGACCATCGGGTGCCGCCGCAGCCACTTGAGCCGCACCAATATTGCCGCTGGCGCCTGGCTTGTTGTCAATCACCACCGGGTAGCCCCAGCGTGCCGAGAGGTTCGGCAGCATCAGTCGGGCGATGATGTCGCTGCCGCTGCTGGGGGTGAAGGGAACAACCAGCGTGATCGTCTTGCTGGGAAATGGTGCGCTGGACTGGGCATGAACCCAACCCGGTCCAGCGACCAGTGTTGCCATCGCTGTCAACAAAATTGAATTTAAAATTTTCATATGACTGTCTCCTTTTATAAAGATCTCACCCACATCGACTCAACAAGGATGCTGCAAACCCAATAACTTGAAAGCATTGCCGAAGTAAATCTTGCGCGCGTCATCGGCATCGAGGTCAAGATCTTCAATCGATCGAATGCCTTCACGAATGAACATCGGACCTTCTTCAGGGTCGAACGGACAGTCGCTGGCAAACACCACCTTGTCGGCGCCAAAAAAGTCAAGACCACAACGCAGAGCAGAGCTGGAACCACCCAACACGGTGTCGCCGTAAAACATTTTGAAGTACTCGATGGGCGGCTTAGACAACGACCCCAACACAGCCGCTTCAGAGCCATCGTCACTGCGGCTGCCGAGTTGCGCCCACAGCGTTTCGGCACGGCCCGAAAAATAAGGCAACATGCCGCCGCAGTGGTGGGTGATCAAACGCAATGCAGGCAAACGCTCTAACAAGCCTGAGAAAACCATACGCGACATGGCCACGCTGGTTTCAACCGGCCAGCCGAGGACTTGCCAAATTTCGTATTTCGATTTGTCTTCGTTGCTGTAATCGGGTTTGGAGGCTGGCCGCGTCGGGTGCATCCACACCGGCATGTTGTGCTTATGGGTGATGCGCTCAAAAATTTGAAAAATCTCAGGCTCGTCCAAGGGCCGGCCATTCACATTGGTCAAAATCTGAACACCCCTAGCGCCCAGTTTTTCAATCGCGTAGTCCATTTCCAACAGCGCTGCCGCCGGATTGTTCATCGGCAGTGAAGCCACGAAGGTGGGGAATTTGTCCGGCCAACGGCGACAAATCTCGGCCATGCCTTCATTGGCAACGCGCGCGAATCCAGGCGACTCGTCGGGGCCGCCCAACATCTCCGGAGACGGCACCGCCAATGAAATCACCTGCTGGACTTCCGGCCATGCATTGAGCATCTCCACGCGCGCCTCCATGTCCCACAACATGCGCAAATTACTCATGCGCCGGATCATGCC
>CANCCE010000215.1 GCA_947374505.1 Comamonadaceae bacterium
TTGCCGATGGATGTGACGCGCATCGCGCCGACGACGTTTGTGGGTGAAGTCGTGATGCGGACCGAAATGACGGCCTTTTTAAGTGCCGCCCAAGCGCGTGGCTGCCCGGTGCAGATTGGCACCGACATGTTGTATGAACAGATCCCTGCTTATCTCGAGTATTTCGGTCTGCCGAGCACCACGCCCGAGGTTTTGCGCGCGGTGGCCCGACTCAGTTATTAAGCCGCAGGCTTTGGGTGGAAGGGTTTGACCCGAGGTAATCAGGGTGTCAAGCCGCTAGATTACATCTGAAATTGCACATAATCAGGCATGGCCAAACTCAAGCAGCTCGAATCTTTTGTCTCCGTGGCAACCCGTGGAAGCCTAACAGCGGCAGCCAAAGCCGAGGGCGTCGCGCCGGCCATCATGGGTCGGCGGCTCGACGCGTTGGAAAGCCGACTCGGCGTCAAGTTGCTGGTGCGGACCACGCGACGTATCAGCTTGACCCATGAAGGCAGCGCTTTTCTGGAGGACTGTCAGCGCCTGCTGATCGATGTGGCCAATGCCGAGGCCAGCGTGTCGGCTGGCGGCGTCAAAGCCAGCGGCCATCTTCGCATCACCGCCCCGGCCGGCTTTGGGCGCCGCCATGTGGCGCCCTTGGTGACGCGTTTTCGGGAGCAACATGCCGATGTCACGATTTCGCTCAACCTGAGCGACCGGGTTGTCGACTTGGCCGGCGAGGGTTTTGACTGCGCGATTCGGGTCGGCGACATGCCGGACTCGTCTCTGGTGAGTGTGCGCATGGCCGACAACCGGCGCCTGTGCGTGGCCACGCCCGACTATCTGCGACGCCACGGCACGCCGCAACAGCCGTCGGAGTTGGCGCGCTTTGACTGCCTGACGCTCTCCAGCGATGCCTCGCAAACGCGTGGTTGGGCTTTTCGCATCAATGGTGAGTTGCAGCACCTCAAGCCCGGCGGTCCGTTGGATTGCTCGGATGGGCAAGTGCTGCACGACTGGTGTCTGGCTGGTTACGGCATTGCCTGGCGCAGCACGTGGGAAGTCGAGGCGGAGATTGCTGCGGGCCGGCTGGTGGCTGTGCTGCAAGACTTTGACGCACCGGCCAACGGTATTTTTGCCGTGTTTCCGCAGCGCAAACACTTGCCACTGCGGGTTCGGCTGTGGATCGACTTCCTGAAACACAGCTATGGCCAGCCTGAGTTCTGGGCTGGGCCACAGTCTGAGTCACGATAAACACATTCAAAAGTTTTATCGTTCGCGGTTCCAGCCTTCTGTCCTACAGCTATTTTGAGTATCTGTTGGTAAAGTGATCTCTTCGCCAGTTTTTTTTTCGGCATTGAGTCTTATTTTTCATGACTCCTTCTGCTGACGCTCTACTGCCGCGTCCCGGCCGGCTGCCGTTTCGCTTTTATTCGCCGCCCTGCCACGGGACTCAAGGAGCTGAATTGCAAAAAACCATACTCGCCACCGATTTGGACGGTACCTTTCTGGGTGGCTCAGAGGCACAACGCACCGAGTTGTACGACTGGATCCTAGCGCGCCGCGATGAGATCGTGTTGATCTACGCCAGCGGCCGCAGCTTGAGCGCCATGCAAGACGTGCTGACCGGTTTGCCACTGCAGCCTGACCACATCATTGCCGACGTTGGCACCAGCTTTTACAGCGGTCCCCAATACCTGCCAAATGATGGCATGGAAGCTTGGTTTGACAGCAGCTGGCCGACCGACGCCCGAGAGCGGATTCATGCCGTGCTCCAGGACCATCCCCATCTGAAAGCCCAGCCGCACATCGAAGGCCGACGCATTTCTTGCTTTTATACCGATGAGGCGCTGGCGCTGGCGGCACGCACGGCCGTTGAGCCGCTGGGCTTTGATGTGCTGTTGTCGGACAACATGTATTTTGATATCTTGCCGCGCGGCGTGCAAAAGGGGCCAACCCTGCTCCGCACCTTGCAGGCGTTGAATCTGTCGCCTGAGCGGACGCTGGTGGCGGGCGACACCCTGAACGATTTGTCGCTGTTTCAGACGGGTTTGGCTGGTGTCGCTGTGGCCAATCGTGAGCCCCTTTTGAGTGCCGCGATCGCCGACTTGGCCCATGTGCATCGAAGCGAGCTGGAGGGCGCCGGTGGCGTGCTTGAAGCCTTGCGCCGCTTTCATTGAAAGAACTCAATATGAACACCCAACTGGTCGTCGTCTATCACCGCCAACCCTACGAGGAGACCATTGAAAATGGGGTCATGACGTTGCGAGAGCCGCGCAGCCCGAACGGCATCATCCCGTCGATCAAGGGCTTTTTCAGCCAGGTCGACAAGGCCATCTGGGTGGCCTGGAAAAAAGCGCCGATCGGCAAAAAAGGCAAGTTTGAGCGTCGCATCACCATGAAGGAAAGCAGCGGCGACTACGACGTCGTGCGTCTGCCGCTGAATGCCGTCCAGATCAGTCAGTTCTACCATGTGGTGTCGAAAGAAGCGCTCTGGCCGGTGCTCAACTCCTTCCCTTGGCTGTACTCGACAGAAAACACCGATTGGGCGATGTTCAGGGAGGTCAACCGGCTGTTTGCCGAGGCCGCCTGCGAACAAGCAGCGCCGGGTGCCGTGGTCTGGATCCATGACTACAACTTGTGGCTGGTGCCCAAGTTTGTGCGCCAGATGCGGCCCGACTTGAAGATTGCCTTCATGCACCACACGCCTTTTCCAGGTCCCGATGTCTTCAACATCATGCCGTGGCGTGACGAGATTCTGGGCAGCTTGCTGGATTGCGACATGATCGGTTTCCACGTGGCGCGTTACAGCCAGAACTTTTGCGCTGTGGCCGAGGGTCTGCGCAGCGGTATTACCCGGCACGAAGAGTCGGTGCCCGAGGCCATTCGCACCAGTGGCCAAGGCATGTCCGAGCCGGTGGTGACCAGCAGCCTGGACTACGACGGACGCAAGATTTTGATCGACACCTGGCCGATCGGCACCACGCCGGATCGGATCATCGCCGCCGTGGAGTCCGAGACCGGCTTGGCCTGCACCGAAAAAATGCGCAGCGACCTGAGCTCCGAAATTGTGATTGTCTCGGTCAGCCGGGTTGACTACGCCAAAGGCACGCATCAGCAGCTCGACGCTTTTGACCGCCTGCTGCGTCGCCGGCCGGAGTTGATTGGCCGCGTCAAGCTGCTACTGGTGACGGTGTCTGCCGCCGATGGCATGGAGGTCTACAAAGCCGAGCAACGCAAAATTGAACAACTGGTGGGCCGCATCAACGGGCATTTCGGCTCCATGAGCTGGCTGCCCATCATGTTGTCGACGACGCCGCTGCCGTTTGAAGAAGTGGTGTGTGCTTACCGGGCGGCCGACATCGCCTGGATCACCCCGCTGCGCGATGGCTTGAATCTGGTCGCCAAAGAGTTTGTGGCGGCCAAAAATGGCGAACCGGGCGTGCTGGTGTTGTCTGAGTTTGCGGGCTCTGCGATGGAGCTGAAAGATGCGGTGCTGGCCAACCCCTTCAGCCGTAATTCGATGGACGACGCCATCGACCAGGCGATTGACATGCCGGAAGCAGAACGCCGCGCCCGCATGCAGCGCTTGTTGGCGCATGTCAAGCAATACGACATCGGTTATTGGACCCGGCATGTGATGGCGAAGTTTGCCAAGCTGACCGCTTCCGGCCAGTGAGGCGCAGGCCGCCGCTGACCCGGCGGCCTTCACCGTAAAATCAGAGGATGCTCTCGATTAAAAAAGACTTGCTCGCAGCTTTGGCTGCCGGGCTGGAAGAACTCTCCCCCGGTGCCGGCGACAAAGCCGCTTTTGAGTCCCCTAAAGTGGCGGCCCATGGCGACTTGGCTTGCACGGCTGCCATGCAACTGGCCAAACCCCTCAAACTCAATCCGCGTCAAGTTGCCGAAAACCTGCGCACGGTGTTGCTGCAAGCGCCGGCTTTTGAGCGCTGGGTCGATGCGATTGAAATCGCCGGGCCGGGTTTTCTGAACATCCGGCTCAAGCCTGCGGCCAAGCAGGAAACCGTGCGCGAAGTGCTGCGCAGCGGCAGCGCCTACGGTCAGCAGCAGCCGGACGTCCAGCCGCGCATGATCGTCGAGTTTGTCTCTGCCAACCCGACCGGGCCACTGCACGTTGGCCACGGCCGGCAAGCCGCTTTGGGCGACGCGATTTGCAACCTGTATGCGACCCAGGGCTGGGACGTTTACCGCGAGTTTTATTACAACGACGCTGGGGTGCAGATCCACACGCTGGCCACCAGCACGCAAGCGCGCGCCAAAGGTCTCAAACCCGGTGACGCTCTGTGGCCAGACCCGGCGTACAACGGCGACTACATCGACGACATCGCCCGCGATTTCATCGCCCAAAAAACCGTGCGCTCTGACGATCGCGAATACACGGCGTCAGGCGACATCGAAGACCTCGACGCGATTCGCCAGTTCGCCGTGGCCTACCTGCGCCACGAGCAGGATCTGGACCTGAAAGCGTTCTCGGTCAGCTTCAACAACTATTACCTGGAGTCCAGTTTGTACAGCTCGGGCCGGGTTGAGCAGACCGTCGGCAAGCTGAAAGAAGCCGGCAAAACCTACGAGCTGGATGGTGCGCTGTGGCTCAAGTCGACCGACTACGGCGACGACAAAGACCGCGTCATGAAAAAGAGCGACGGCAGCTACACCTACTTTGTGCCCGACGTCGCGTACCACTTGGCCAAATGGGAGCGTGGTTACACCCGCGCCATCAACATCCAGGGCATGGACCACCACGGTACGATTGCCCGCGT
>CANCCE010000216.1 GCA_947374505.1 Comamonadaceae bacterium
CAGCTGTCTAGTTTTGACGCCATGTGCCGGATGATCGGCGCGGGCGTTGGCGTGGGCATCGTGCCGGAGTCGACCGCGCTGCGCTATCAGGCGGCGATGGGCTTGGCGCTGGTGCAGCTGAGTGACCCTTGGTGCGTGCGTGAGCGCTACATCTTGACGCGTGAGCGCACCGCTTTACCGGTCTATGCGCAGTCGCTGATTTCGCGTTTGTGTGCGCATTTTGAGCGCCCGGAGACTGCGCCAAGCCAGCGACAATAGCGCCCATATCGACACTCTTCGACACTATGGCCATGGCACGCATGCAACTACAAGACATTTTATTTTCTCAAGGCTTTGGCACCCGGCGGGTTTGCGCCGGTTTGGTGCAGCAGGGCTTGGTCGTCGTCAACGGCGCGGTCTGCGATGACGCGGCCGCCCCTTTTGAGGCCCAAGGGCTTCACTTCGAAGTCCAAGGTGTTGCCTGGCAGTACCACGAAAAAGCTTATTTGATGTTGCACAAGCCGACGGCTTATGAGTGCTCGCAAAAGCCCAGCATGCACCCCAGCATCTACACCTTGTTGCCCCCGCCGATTCGCCAGCGCGGTGGCGGTGCCGCGGCGGGCGTGCAGGCAGTCGGCCGCTTAGACCAGGACACCACTGGTTTGCTGCTGTTGTCGGACGACGGTAAATTCATCCACAGAATGAGTTCGCCCCGGCATCACGTGCCCAAGGTCTATGAGGTCACCGTCAAACATCCGGTCGACGCGCAGCAGGTGCAAAAACTGTTGGACGGCGTGGTGCTGGACGACGACCCGAAACCGGTGCGCGCCGCCGCTTGCGTGCAAACCGGGGAGCTCCAACTGAGCTTGACGCTGACCGAGGGCAAGTACCACCAGGTTAAGCGCATGATTGCGGCGGTGAGCAACCGTGTTGAGTTTCTGCATCGCTCGCGCATTGGCGGCTTGCAGCTGCCGGCTGATTTGGCCGCCGGTCATTGGCGCTGGCTGACGGCAGATGATCTGGCGAGTATTTCAGCCCCGGTGTCGGCGGCCACGCCCACTGCTGCGTTGAGTTAGGTAGCTGCCGCTACACTGGCGCGCTGACAAGAGGTCAAGGCATTTTTGACAAGGCATTTTTGTGATCACTGCATCCCGCTTTCTTTCATTCTCTCGTTTTGTGTTGGCGCTGTTGTCGGCGTCAGTTTTGAGTGCGACGGCCGCCATGCCTGTCACGGCAGCGCCAGTCAAGCCTCCCTTGTTTGTGCTGAATTCGCTGGATGACAGTGTCAGCGTGTTGGACGCGACGACCTGGACCGAAACCCGGCGCATCGCCACCGGCAAGCAGCCACACCATTTGTACATGACGCCAGACGAAAAGTCGGTGATCGTGGCCAATGCGCTGTCTGATTCCCTGACTTTCATCGACCCCAAAACCGCAGAAGTCCAGCGCACCGTGCGCGGCGTTTTGGATCCGTATCACCTGCGCTTTTCGCCTGACATGAAGTGGTTCGTCACGGCTGCCAACCGGCTCAACCACATAGACATTTTTCGCTGGGACGGCAGCAACATGACGCTGGCCAAGCGCATATTGACAGGTAAGACGCCGAGCCACTTGTGGATTGACAGCAAGAGCAGCACGGTTTATTCGACCATGCAGGACAGCGACGAATTGATCGCGGTAGATCTGCAGACGCAAACCGTCAAGTGGCGAACCAAGACCGGCCCGATGCCGGCCGATCTGGTGGGCACGGGCGATGACAAACGCATTTTGGTGGCGCTGACCGGCAGTGATTCGGTCGAGGTCTACGACGTCTCCGGTCCGCAACCAGCGCGCAGCAAAGTCATCAAAACCGGCTTGGGTGCGCACGCGTTTCGGGCTTTCGGCGATGGTCGTCATGTGCTGGTGAGTAACCGCGTGGCCAACTCCATCAGCAAGATTGACCTGCAGACCTTGGAAGTCGTCGGCCGCTTTGCGGTGCCGGGCGGCCCTGACTGCATGGAAGTGACGCGCGACGGCAAGCAGCTTTTCGTCTCTTCGCGCTGGGCCCGCAAGCTCAGCGTGATTGACATTGCCAGCGGCAAGCTGGTGCGGCAAGTGAATGTTGGAAAGAGCCCGCATGGCGTCTGGACTTTGGATCACACGTCCCGCTGACATGCTGGCCCGCGCCGTCGGCTTGGCTGTCTTGGCGGGGTTTGCACCTGCGCTGTGGGCGGGCGGCTGCGCCCTTGCGCCCGGCGGTGCTGCGGCCAAACCGCTTTACCTGACCTTTGACACCGGTCACATGGCGGTGGCCCCGTTGATCGCCAACGTGCTGAAAAAGAACGACGTACAGGTCACCTTCTTTGCGGCGCAAGAGCGCACCCAATCTGGCAACGGCAGCTTGGGCAGCGACTGGGCCAGTTGGTGGAAAGCCCGCGCCGCCGAAGGCCACGAATTTGCCTCGCACACCTACGACCACACCTACTGGCGCGCTGATGTGACGGCTAAAAACCAGCCTGTGCGCTTTCGGGTTCGGCCCTCAGCCGGTCCTCAGGAGGGGCAAGAACAGGTCGTGACGGCTGCGCAGTACTGCGAAGAAATCCACAAATCTGAGCTGCGCTTGCAAGAGATCACCGGTCAAAAAACGCTGCCCTTGTTTCGGGCGCCGGGCGGCAAGACCTCGCCTGAACTGCTGAAGGCGGCGCGCAACTGCGGCTATGCGCACGTGGCGTGGGCACCGGCTGGATTTTTGGGCGATGAGTTGCCAAGCGATCGATTTCCGAATGCACAGCTGCTGGAAAAAGCCTTGAAAAATATTCAAACTGGCGATATTTTGGTGGCGCACCTGGGTATTTGGTCGCGGCAAGATCCGTGGGCACCTGCCGTACTGGAGCCGCTGATCGTCGGACTGAAGGCGCGTGGTTTTTGCTTTGCCACCTTGCGTGAACATCCGCAGTACAAAGGCTGGATCAAGCAGCACGTGGCGAAAAATTCCAGTCCCGCAGCGGCTGTTTCCGGTGGTCGTTCATGAACTGGTTCAGTGACACCTTCGCCGCTTTCCAGGCAGCGCTTTTTGAAGTGGTTGCGCCTTGGCTCTACCAGTTGGGCCTGGGTAATTTGCTGGAAGACGCCTACGCCGCCAGCACCTGGTTGCTGGTTGGGCTGATTCAAATAGCGGTGTTGCTGCTGGTGATTGGGCCTTTGCAACGCTGGCGTCCCGCCGAGCCGGTGACCGACCGCGCGACCATTCGCACCGACGTGATCTACACCTTGATCCATCGTTTAGGCCTGTTTCGAGTGGCACTTTTTTTCACGTTGGAGCCGATCTTCAACAGCGGCATTGGTATCTTGCGGACGGCGGGCGTTGGCACCTTTCACCTCGACCAAGTGTGGCCGGGCGTGACGGATGGCGCGGTGGCCAGCTTTCTGATTTACCTGCTGGCGTTAGACCTCGCTGCCTACTGGCTGCACCGCGGCCAGCACCGCATCAGCTTTTGGTGGCGGCTGCATTCGTTGCACCATTCGCAGCGGCAGATGACCATGTGGAGCGACAACCGCAACCACCTGCTCGACGATCTGCTGATGAGTGTGCTGCTGGTGCTGCTGGCGCAAGTGATTGGCGTGGCACCGGAACAATTCGTCGCCATCGTGGCGCTGACGCAGCTCAGCGAAAGTTTGCAGCACGCGAATGTCCGTTTGAGCTTTGGACGCATTGGCGAACGGCTTTGGGTCAGTCCGCTGTTTCACCGGGTGCACCACAGCATTCAGTCTGGGGAGTGCAATTACGGCGTGTTGTTGCCGTGGTGGGACCAGCTGTTTGGCACGGCCAACTTTCAGGCGCACTTCGACCCGACCGGCGTCAAAGATTCGCAGGCGCTGCGTGACGATGGATCAGGCCTGTGGTCGCAGCAGTGGCGTGGACTGAAACGACTCTTGGGGCGGACATGAAACGACTGATCGATTCCTTTTGGCGAGCCACGCTGTATTGCCTGCATCCGCGGGTGATTTCTTTGTCTTTCTTGCCGCTGGTCATCATGGCTGCCGTCTCGCTCGGGCTGGGTTACTTGTACTGGAACGATGCGATCGACCTGCTGCGCATGCAGTTGGACAGTTACCAGTTGGTCGCCAGCATGACCGAGTGGCTGCAAGGGCTGGGGCTGAGTGACTTGCGGCTGGTGATGGCGCCCGCGTTGCTGCTGTTCATGGCGATTCCGGTCATCGTCGTGGTTTCCCTGTTGTTCGTCGCGTTGTTGATGACACCGACCATGGTCGGGTTGGTGGCTGAGCGGCGTTTCCCCTTGCTTGAACGCCGAAAAGGGGCTTCATTTTGGGCCAGCTTGCTGTGGAGTCTGGCGTCGACTCTGATGGCCTGCTTGGCCTTGTTGTTGTCGCTGCCGCTGTGGTTGATTCCGCCGCTGGTGTTGGTGGTGCCGCCGCTGATTTGGGGCTGGCTGACTTACCGGGTCATGGCCTATGACGCCTTGGCTGAGCACGCCAGTCTTGAAGAGCGGGAGCAGGTTTTCAAGCAGCACCGCATGCCCTTGTTGTGCATTGGCATCTTGAGTGGTTATCTGGGCGCGGCACCCAGCGTGATCTGGGCTTCTGGCGCCATGTTTGTTGCCATGGCCCCGATTCTGGTGCCCATCGCCATCTGGATCTACACCCTGGTGTTTGCTTTTTCGTCGCTCTGGTTCACGCATTACGCCTTGTCGGCCTTGCAGCAACTGAGAGCGCAAAATGCCACCACATCAGCAGCAGAAATTTTCAATCGGCCTTC
>CANCCE010000217.1 GCA_947374505.1 Comamonadaceae bacterium
ACTGCCCTGGTGATTGATCAGTGACTCAGAGCGCCGCGCGTCGGCGGCGTTCTCGGAAGGCTTGCAGTTCGCCGACGACGCCCTTGCGAAAGGTCAGCACGCACAACACAAAGATCACGCCGATGATGACAGTGACCCAAGAGCCAACCTTGTCGGCCAGCAGGTTTTGCAGCGAAATCACAAGCCCTGAGCCAAACACCGGACCGAAGAAGGTGCCGACACCGCCGAGCAGCGTCATCAGGATCACCTCGCCCGACATCGACCAGTGAACGTCGGTCAGCGTGGCAAAACCCATGACGATGGTTTTGAGTGAGCCAGCCACACCGGCCAAGGCCGCAGACAACACAAAAGCCAGCAGCTTGTAGCGATCAACCTGATAGCCCAGTGACACTGCCCGTGGCTCGTTTTCGCGAATCATCTTCAACACTTGACCAAAAGGCGAGTTCACCACACGCGAGATCAGCAAAAAAGCGATGACAAAAACAGCCGCCACGAAGTAATACATGGTGGTGTCGGACTTGAGCGAAATCAGGCCAAACAAGTTGCCGCGAGGTACCCCTTGCAAGCCGTCTTCGCCGCCGGTGAAAGACGCTTGCAGGCAGACGAAGTAAATCATCTGCGCAATTGCCAGCGTGATCATGGCGAAGTAAATGCCTTGACGCCGAATCGCCACCATGCCGACCACCAGTCCGATCAGTCCGGCCGACACGCCGCCAGCCAAAATCGCCATCTCTGGCGTCCAGCCCTGCGACTTGACGAACCAGCCGGTGACATACGCAGCAGAGCCAAAAAATGCAGCATGGCCAAAGGACAGCAGCCCGGTGAAACCCAGCAGCAAATTAAAGGCGCAGGCAAACAGTGCAAAGCACAGCAGCTTCATCACAAACACTGGGTACAGCCCCAGTGCGGGGGCCATCAGCAGCAGTGCCAGTAGCACCAGGTAAGTGATGCGCGTGAGCGTCTTAGCGTTCATCATCAATTCTCTTTTCCGAACAGTCCTGATGGCCGCACCATCAGCACCAACACCATGATGACGAAGACAACAATGCTGGATGCCTCTGGGTAAAAGACGCGTGTCATGCCCTCAACCAATCCCAGCCCGAGACCTGTCAACACCGAGCCCAAGATGGAACCCATGCCACCAATCACCACCACCGCAAACACCACGATGATGAGGTTAGAGCCCATAAGCGGGCTCACTTGAATAATGGGCGCGGCCAACACGCCGGCCAGCCCTGCCAGGCCGGCGCCAGCGCCATAGGTCAACATGACCATCATCGGCACATTGATACCAAAGGCTTGCACCAGTGGTGCGTTCTCAGTACCGGCGCGCAAGTAAGCGCCAAGCCGGGTGCGTTCGATCAAATACCAGGTACCCAAGCACACCACCAGCGACACCAGCACCACCCAAGCGCGGTAGTTGGGCAGCACCATGAAGCCAAGGTCTGTGGCGCCGGAGAGTAGCTCAGGCACTCTGTAGTTTTGTCCAGACACACCATACAACTCACGGAAAACGCCTTCGAGAATCAACGCCAGGCCGAAGGTCAGCAGCAAGCCGTAAAGCGGGTCGAGTTTGTAGAGATGCTTGAGAAAAAGTCGTTCAATCACCACGCCGATGGCACCGACGATGAGGGGCGCCAAGACCAGCGCATACCAGTAGTTCAGACCAAATTGGTCGAACAAAATCCAGGCCGCAAAAGCGCCCAGCATGTACAGCGCGCCATGTGCAAAATTGACAATACCCAGCAGCCCAAAAATCACCGCCAAGCCCAAGCTGAGCATGGCGTAAAAAGCGCCATTGACCAGCCCCAGCAAAAGCTGACCCAGAAACGCCTGATGGGGAATGCCAAAAATTTCCATACAACCTGTCAATTCATAGGTGTCAAAGCGAGCCAATGATTCGTCATGACGAGGCTGTTGGCTGCGGCGATGGATTGCCGCGCTGTCCTCGCAATGACGAAATGGGTGCTAGCTTATTTTTTAAGCAGCGAGCACTTCGACTCAGCCACCGTGGTGAAGGCTTGCTCGCCAGGCACTTTGGCAATGGTCTTGTAGTAATCCCAAGGGGTGGTCGATTCTTTCTGACTCTTGACTTGGAACAGATACATATCGTGGATCATGCGGCCGTCTGCGCGGATCTTGCCTTTGGTGTAGAAGTCGTTGAACTGCATACTTTTGAGCGTGGCCATGACCTTGTCTGCATCTGTGGTGCCTGCAGCCTTGACGGCTTTCAGGTAGTTGGCGGCGGCAGAGTAGTCGGCCGCGTGCAGGCTCGATGGCATGCGTTGGTACTTGGCAAAAAAGCGCTGGGCAAACTTGCGTGAAGCATCGTCCTGGTTCCAGTACCAGCTGTCGGCCAACTGCAAGCCTTCGGTGTTGGCCAAGCCCAAGCTGTGCACATCGTTGATGAACACCAACAGGCCGGCGACTTTCATGGTTTTGGTGATGCCGAATTCTTTGGCGGCTTTCATGGCGTTGGTGAAGTCACCGCCCGCATTGGCCAAGGCCAAGATTTGTGCTTTGGAGGATTGCGCCTGCAGCATGAATGATGAGAAATCAGAGGCGTTGAGTGGGTGACGAACCGTCCCGGCCACCGTGCCGCCGTTGGCCTTGACCACAGCAGCTGCATCGCCTTCCAGCGAATAACCAAAGGCATAGTCGGCGGTCAGAAAGAACCAGTTTTTGTTGCCGGCTTTGACCAGCGCGCTGCCGGCGACCTTGGCCAGCGCCACGGTGTCGTAGGCGTAGTGAATCGAGTACGGGCTGCAGTCTTCATTCGTCAAGCGGGCCGAGCCGGCACCAATGGCAATGAAGGGGCGCTTCTTGGCTGTCGTCACTTTGGACATGGCGATCGCTGTGCCGGAGCTGGTGCCGCCGATCAACATCGACAGTCCGTCGTTGTCGATCCATTCGCGGGCTTTGGAACTGGCCACGTCAGCTTTATTTTGGTGGTCTGCCACCAGCACTTCGATCGGGCGGTTTAGCACCTTGCCGCCAAAGTCTTGTGCCGCCCAGCGGATCATTTCAGCACCGGCGGGGCCATCAATGTCAGCGTAAAGGCTGGACATGTCCGTGATGAAGCCAATCTTCACCGGGCCGGCGTTTTGTGCTGAGGCGACGCCCGCAAAGCCAATAGCCAGAGCGGCAACGAGAGTTTTGATTTTCATGGTGACTCCTGATGATGAAAGTAAATAACGAACGATAAAAACAATTTAAGGAGGGTCAAATTTAAAGGGGTCAGACCCCTAAATATTCCTGCAACATGCCCATGTTTTCTTTCAGTTCTGCCTGGGCGAACTGTTTGACGATGGTGCCGTGCTCCATCACGTAAAAGCGGTCTGCCAGTGGTGCGGCAAAGCGAAAGTTTTGCTCTACCAGAACGATGGTGTAGCCCTTGGCTTTGAGCGTGAGAATCATCTCGGCGAGTTTTTGCACAATCACCGGGGCCAAGCCTTCGGAGATTTCATCGAGCAACAACAAGCGCGCGCCGGTGCGCAAAATTCGCGCCACTGCCAGCATTTGCTGCTCGCCGCCCGACAGTCGCGTGCCTGGGCTGGAGGCGCGTTCCTGCAGGTTAGGAAACATCGTGTAAATCTCGTCCAGACTCATGCCGCCCGGCGCAATGACCGGCGGTAACAGCAGGTTTTCTTCCGCCGTCAAGCTGGCGAAAATGCCACGCTCTTCAGGGCAGTAACCGACGCCAAGTCGGGCGACCTTGTGCGGCGACAGTTTGAGCACGTCCTGACCATTGATCTTGACAATGCCCTTGCGTGAGCCCGTCATGCCGACAATCGCGCGCAGTGTGGTGGTGCGCCCGGCGCCATTGCGGCCGAGTAAGGTCACCACCTCGCCCTCGTTCACCGTGAGATTCACCCCATGCAAGATGTGCGACTCGCCGTACCAAGCGTGCAGGTCTTCGATGCGCAGCAGTTCTTTTGCCATCAATGCGCTCCTGCTAAGGCAGCGTCGGCTGTGCCCATGTAGGCCTCAATCACCAAAGGGTTTTGTGACACGTCTGCGTAAGGCCCGTCGGCAATGATGGCGCCGCGCTGCAGCACCGTGATGCGGTCAGCAATCGAAGACACCACGTTCATGTTGTGCTCAACCATCAAGATGGTACGGCCGGCAGACACTTTTTTGATCAGTTGGGTGACGCGGTCCACATCTTCGTGGCCCATGCCCTGGGTCGGCTCGTCGAGCAGCATGAGGTCGGGCTCCAGCGCCAGAGTAGTGGCCAACTCAAGCGCACGTTTGCGGCCGTAGGGCAGATTCACCGTCAGTTCATCGGAAAAATCTTGCAAGTCGACCTCTGCCAGCAGTTGCTCGGCGCGGGCGTGCAGATGAAACAGCGAACTCTCAGCCTTCCAAAAATGAAACGAGGTGCCCAAGTTGCGTTGCAGCGCTGCGCGCACGTTCTCAAGTACTGTCATGTGCGGGAAGACAGCCGAGATTTGGAATGACCGGACGATGCCACGCCTCGCCGTTTGAGCCGGTTTTTCAGTCGTGATGTCGACGCCGTTGTAAATAATCCGCCCGTCCGTTGGCGTTAAAAACTTGGTCAGCAAATTGAAGAAAGTGGTTTTTCCGGCGCCATTCGGACCGATCAGGGCGTGAATATG
Organism: Comamonadaceae bacterium; assembly: GCA_947374505.1. GTDB lineage: Bacteria > Pseudomonadota > Gammaproteobacteria > Burkholderiales > Burkholderiaceae_C > Polaromonas. The sequence continues at coordinate 4,620 of CANCCE010000217.1, forward strand.
CCCACGCTGAACCTTCAGGTCGACCTGATTGACCGCCACGAATCCTTTGAATTCTTTGGTCAGCCCTTGGGTTTCTAGGATGAACTCAGCCGACACATGCT
>CANCCE010000218.1 GCA_947374505.1 Comamonadaceae bacterium
CTCTGACGGCATGGCCCAGCTTTGCAGCACGCCACTCGCAACATGCAACCGATGCAGTTGCCTGCCCGGAATATCCACCCAGTAAAGCCGGCCTTCAGTGGGATGCCAAAACGGCGATTCACCAAGTTGGTCAGGCGTGTGGACGACGGTTTGCCAGTTCATGAAGCCCTTAGGTAGGTAGGAAAAACGGGTCGCAGAACCCGGCGCCTTTCAACTGTAGCGGCAAAAGTAGCCTCTCGCGTGCGGCAAAAAAAGCAGCCCGCCAACTTGCGCTGGCGGGCTGAAATCCAAAGGAGACTCTCTCTCTTCCCTTAACCGGCAAGCCCTGACAGCTCTCCGGTTATCCAAATCAACTTTTCAATCAACGGTTGTAGGCTGTTTCACCGTGTGCAGTGATGTCCAGACCTTCGCGCTCGTCTTCTTCAGAGACGCGCAGACCGATGGTCAAGTCAACCACTTTGTAGGCGATGAAGGACACCACACCCGACCAGACGACGGTGATGAAGACGGCCTTGGCCTGGATCCACACTTGCGACACGATCGAGTAGTCAGCAGCCGTCACGCCGGTGGCAGTGACCCAGTCAGCCACGAAGCCAGGGCCGCCGAGGCTAGGTGAGTTGAAGACGCCGGTCAGCAGCGCACCCAAAATACCGCCGATGCCGTGCACGCCGAAGACGTCCAGTGAATCGTCAGCACCCAGGATTTTCTTCAGGCCGTTGACACCCCAGAGGCAAGCGAAACCAGCGAGGAATCCGATGACCAAACCACCGCCGATACCAACATTGCCGGCTGCTGGCGTGATGGCCACCAAACCAGCCACCGCACCAGACGCAGCACCCAACATGGAAGCCTTGCCACGCATCAGCGCTTCACCGACACACCAAGCCAACACAGCGGCTGCCGTGGCACCGAGCGTGTTGATGAAGGCCAGCGCTGCGAAACCGTTGGCTTCGAGTGCCGAGCCGGCGTTGAAGCCGAACCAGCCCACCCACAGCAGGGAAGAACCGACCATCGTCAATGTCAGGCTGTGAGGCGCCATGGCTTCTTTGCCGTAACCAATGCGCTTGCCAACCATGTAAGCACCGACCAGACCGGCAACAGCGGCGTTGATGTGCACGACCGTGCCACCCGCGAAGTCCAACGCACCCGACTGCCAGAGATAACCGCCCTTGGCGTTCATCGCGTCAACCACTTCTTTGCCGGTGTAAGCATCAGGGCCCATCCAGAACCACACCATGTGAGCAATCGGTGCGTAGCTGAAGGTGAACCAGATGACCATGAACAGCAGCACAGCCGAGAACTTCATGCGTTCGGCAAAGGCGCCGACGATGAGTGCGCAAGTGATGCCAGCGAACGTGGCCTGGAAGGCAGCGAAGACGATTTCAGGAAGGACGACGCCTTTGCTGAAGGTCGCTGCGTTGGCAAACGTGCCTGCCGCGTTGTCCCAGATACCGGCCATGAAGAGTCGGTCAAAGCCGCCAAAGTAGGCATTGCCTTCTGTGAAAGCCAAGCTGTAACCGTAGATGAACCACAACACGACGATCAAGGAGAAGGTGACCATGACTTGCATGAGCACGGACAGCATGTTTTTGCTGCGAACCAAGCCGCCGTAGAACAGCGCGAGGCCAGGGACGACCATCAGAATGACCAGAATCGTCGAGGTCATCATCCAGGCGGTGTCGCCTTTGTTGGGAACGAGAGCCGGTGCAGCTGCAGCTTCAGCCGGTGCAGCGACTGCGGCGGCAGGCGCCGTAGCAGGGGCGGCATCAGCCGGTTTGGCTTCAGCAGGCGCAGCAACAGAAGTCGCAGCAGGGGCGGCCGCAGGTGCTTGTGCCATGACGGCGACACCGGAGGTCAGCAAACTCAACCCGAGGGCAAGGCTGGCAAGTAGTTTTTTCATGACGATGTTCTCTTTTTAGGTGGAGTCTGAGTCTTACAGCGCTTCTTTACCGGTTTCACCGGTACGGATGCGCACGACCTGCTCAAGGTTGTAGACGAATACCTTGCCGTCACCGATCTTGCCGGTGCGGGCTGCGCCTTCAATGGCTTCGATCACTCGGTCGACCAGCTCGTCAGAGATGGCAGCTTCGATCTTGACCTTGGGCAGAAAGTCGACCACGTATTCAGCGCCGCGGTACAGCTCTGTGTGACCTTTTTGACGCCCGAAACCTTTGACTTCGGTGACCGTGATGCCTTGGACGCCAATGCCGGAGAGGGCTTCGCGCACCTCATCGAGCTTGAACGGTTTGATGATGGCCGTGACGAGTTTCATGTTCGTTTTCTCCTTTTTAAAAAAGCGGAGCGGCTGAAGCCGCTCCTGCCGGATTTAGATAGCTTTGGTGATCATGGCGATGAGCGTGCCTTTGTTCGCAGAGGCTGTGGTGCTGCCAGGAATCAAATAGCTATTGAGCTTGTTGCCGCCGACATACGACCCTGTGAAGGACAAACCTTCACCCAAGTCATACGAAGCGCCAACGCTGTAATCCATGTAATCCGTACCGCCTGCTTTTTTGCCGGCCGTGGTGAACATCGTGCTGCCTACAGATGCCTTGAGGGTGACTTTAGGCATGATTTCTTGCGCAAAGGCCAGGTTCAGGTAACCGGTGCCGCGGCCGTCAGATGTGGTTTGACCCACACCGAAGTAACCTTTGGAGACCGTGTTGGAGTACTTGGCTGTCACAGGACCGTAGCTAGCGGCGGCATAGACTTCCGTCGTGTTGGCCGTGGTCGCACCGGGGTAAACGTAAGCCAGTGCGCCGACGTCCATGCCGAAATCACCCAGCGGAAACTTATAACCGCCGTACAGGTCGACTTCTAAATTAGCCTTCGTGGTGCCAACCGTCGGGAAATTCACAGTTGAATTCCAGTTACCCAAGTAAAAGCCGTTGGCATTAGCGTAGTCAACACCGCCTTGCAAGGCTGGCTTAAAGCCACTGGTTTTGGACAAGTCTTGATCTTGCCCACGGTACTTGTAGTTGCTGACGGCCGAGATGTTGTAAGAGATAGGGTCCACGGGTGCAGCAGCTGGTGCTGCGGTTTGGGCGAAAGCCGAGCCGGACAGGGCAACGAGTACAGCGAGGGTGACTTGAGCGGGTGCGAACTTCATGAAAATCTCCGGGTAGTGAATGAAAAGATTGGTACCCAACTCCGATAGCATTTTGTGTGCCAGAAGATAAAAGAGTTCTTAGGATGTAAAGTTATTCCGTTTAAGCCAAATATTTATGAACTTAAGATGGATTCATTTTTTAGCACCAAAGACGTGCAGCCAAGGGTGCGCTTATTTGGTGCGCACCAAGGAGTCGACCTCATCATGAGCCTTTCTTTAGTGCATAGCCGTGCGCTGTTGGGCCTGCAAGCCAAGCCCGTCGTCGTCGAAGTGCATCTGGCCAATGGGCTGCCGAGCTTCACGCTGGTCGGTCTGGCCGACACCGAAGTGAAAGAAGCACGCGAGCGGGTTCGCTCTGCCATTCAAAACAGCGGGCTGGAGTTTCCGGGCAACAAGCGCATCACGGTGAATTTAGCGCCGGCTGATTTGCCCAAAGATTCCGGCCGCTTTGACCTGCCGATTGCGCTCGGCATCCTGGCGGCCAGTGGCCAGCTCGACGCCGGCAAACTCACTGGTTATGAGTTTGCGGGTGAGTTGTCTTTAGGCGGTGATCTGCGACCAGTGCGCGGCGCACTGGCCATGAGTCTGGCCTTGGCATCAGAGGCGGGCGGCAACCGGGCCCAACTGGTGTTGCCTGAAGGCAGCGCCCAAGAAGCCGCCTTGGTGCCGGATGTGCGCATTTACCGCGCACTGCATTTGCTCGACGTGGCGAAACAGTTTTTGCCCGGCGATGTGCCGCCCGAAGCCGACGACGGCTGGGTTCGCGTTGCCACCACCGACAAGCCTGGTGAGGCGCACTACCCGGACTTGGCCGACGTGAAAGGCCAAGCCGCCGCCAAACGCGCGCTTGAAATAGCGGCGGCGGGCGGTCATTCGCTGTTGTTGATGGGCGCCCCCGGCTCCGGCAAGTCGATGCTGGCGCAGCGCTTTGCCGGCTTGCTGCCGGCGATGACCACGCTAGAAGCGTTAGAGAGCGCAGCCATCGCCTCGCTTGGCGGGCGCTTTTCATTAGACCGTTGGGCCGTGCGGCCGACCTGCTCGCCGCACCACACGGCGAGCGCGGTGGCCTTGGTCGGCGGCGGCTCGCCACCTAGGCCCGGCGAAATCTCGTTGGCGCATTGCGGCGTGCTGTTTTTAGACGAACTGCCCGAATTTCCCAGAGCTGCGCTTGAAGCCCTGCGCGAACCGTTGGAAACCGGCTGCATCACGATTTCCCGGGCGGCGCAGCGGGCCGAGTTTCCGGCGCGCTTTCAACTCATTGCGGCGATGAACCCTTGCCCCTGCGGCTACCTCGGCTCCAGCCTGCGGGTCTGCCGCTGCTCACCCGAACAAGTGGCGCGCTACCAAGGCAAGCTCAGCGGCCCCTTGATCGATCGGATCGATCTGCATGTGGAGGTCGGTGCGCTGGCGGCGCACGAACTCATCAATGCAGCGCCCGGCGAAGGCACGGCCAGCATTCGGCAACGCGTGGTCGCCGCGCGAGAACGTGCCGTCAGCCGCCAAGGCAGTGCCAACCAAGCGCTGGAAGGCCAAGCCATCGACGCCCAATGCCAACTGCAAGACGCAGCAGCCACCTTTCTCAACACGGCAGCCAG
>CANCCE010000219.1 GCA_947374505.1 Comamonadaceae bacterium
GCCGACATCGTGCTCGAATCAACCGGCCTTTTTCTGGACAAAGCCACCGCTGAAAAGCACTTGGCAGCAGGCGCCAAAAAAGTCATCTTGTCGGCTCCCAGCAAAGACGACACACCGATGTTTGTTTACGGCGTCAATGACAAAACATACGCCGGTCAAGCGATCATTTCCAACGCCTCATGCACCACCAATTGCCTGGCACCGATCGCCAAAGTGCTGAACGACAAATGGGGCATCAAGCGCGGCCTGATGACCACCGTGCACGCCACCACGGCGACGCAAAAAACCGTTGACGGCCCGAGCGGCAAAGACTGGCGCGGCGGCCGTGGCATTCTTGAAAACATCATTCCTTCCAGCACGGGCGCTGCCAAGGCGGTGGGCGTGGTCATTCCTGAGCTGAACAAAAAACTCACTGGCATGTCTTTCCGCGTGCCAACGTCTGACGTGTCGGTGGTCGACTTGACCGTCGAGCTGAACAAGGAAGCCACCTACGCAGAAATCTGCGCCGAGATGAAAGCGCAAAGCCAAGGCGCCCTCAAAGGCGTGCTCGGCTACACCGAAGACAAAGTGGTCGCCACCGACTTCCGCGGTGAAACCTGCACCAGCGTCTTTGACGCCGACGCCGGCATTGCGCTGGACAGCACCTTCGTCAAAGTCGTTGCCTGGTACGACAACGAATGGGGCTACTCGAACAAGTGTCTGGAAATGGTGCGCGTGGTCGCTAAGTAAGCGCTAAGTCAGTGGCCGCTCTTCATGGCCATCTGGATGCCGCGCAAAACGCTCCGGTGACCGACCATGGACCGGGGCGCTGTCTGCCCAAGGCCAACCGCCAAACTGGGTGCGCTGGTAGTCGGCCAGCGTTTGCCGAATCTCGGCCTGTGTGTTCATCACAAACGGGCCGTATTGCACCACGGGTTCGGCGATGGGTTTGCCTTGCAGCAGCAAAAATTCAGCCACGTTGCTTCCGGTGTTGACCAATGCGACAGCGCAGTCGCCGCGCAACTCCAGCGCGGCGTGGCTATTGATGCCTTCGCCGTCGACGCTCACGCTTTGGCCCTTGAAGAAGTACAAGCTGCGTTGCGTGTCTGCGCCAGCGGCGGCCGGCAAGGTCCAGCTGGCCCCGGGGTCCATGCGCAGCGTCCAGATCGACACATCGGCGTCAGCCTGTGCCGCCCATGAATCAGGTGGCGGGGATAGCGGTGCACCGGCGTCAGCCAAGCGACCCGCTATCACTGCCACCTCGGTGCTGCGGCCGGCTGCGTCTTGCGTGATGCGATGCGGAATATCGTGCGACCAGAACATGGTGAAGTGCGGCGCTACCATTTTGTTGTGCGCTGGCAGGTTCAGCCAAATCTGGAACAACTCCAGCGGGTTGTCGGTGTCGGTGGCCAGCAGGGGAAACATCTCGGCATGGACGATGCCTTGACCCGCCGTGAGCCACTGCACGTCGCCGCGGCCAAAGCGCGCCACTGCGCCGAGAGAGTCAGAGTGATCGATCAAACCCTTGCGGACGATGGTGACGGTTTCAAAGCCGCGGTGCGGATGCGACGGAAAGCCCGGCACTGTTTGCCCGTGGTACATGCTCCAGCCGTCTTGTCGACTGAAGTCTTGCCCTAAGGTGCGGCCGCTCAATGAGACTGCCGGCCCCATTTCTGCATTGGCAGCGGGATAGGCGTCGTCATGGTACGCACAAAACAAAAAGGGATCGATGGTGTCCCAGGGGAAACCAAGTGCTTTGGCTTTGATGATGGCGCTGCCCGCACGGGCTTGAGAATCAGTTTGCATAGGTTGTTGGCTCTTAAAAAACAGGGTGTGGATGGCAGGCTATTGCCTGGGCAGTTTGCACTTGCCTTCATAAAGAATACGGATACTCTTGCCCTGGTAATCGGTATCGTTGTAGCCGGAGAACGCCACGCTCTCCCGGTCGATGGTGATCTGATTTTCACGCCCGCTCGCTCGGTTTTTCTTGTGGGCACCTAAGCGAGCATCCGTCGTCAGGTTGGCACCCAGATACTGCTCCGTGATCAGGCTACTGACGCGCATCTGATAGTCCGCCGGGCCGACCACATTGAAGTACACATGGCGGCCAATGTTTTGCAGCTCAATGGTGATTTTCGCGGGTGTTAATTTTTTTTCCAATGATGGAATGCTCGCTTCAGCATCGCAGTCGATCTTGAATGTTTGGGCCTGCGCCAGCAGCGCCGACTGGCTCAATCCTAGCAGCGCGACGGTGCGCAAAAGTTTAAAAAAAGGGAGAGTAGCGGGCAAAGTGCGCATGGTGACAGCCGGTTGTTGGGCCGACTGTAACAAATAAGCGTGCTAAAAAAGAACTCGACTGCGAATCGTGCCTTGCACATTGGAGAGCTTGCTCAGCGCCTTGTCCGAATCGATGGCATCAATGTCGATGACCACGTAACCGATGTCGTCATGTGTCTGCAGATACTGCGCGGCGATGTTGATGTGGTTCTCCGAAAAGATTTGGTTGATCTCGGACAGCACGCCTGGCACATTTCGATGAACGTGCAACAGCCGGTGTTTGTCGGGGTGTGCCGGCAGCGCCACCTCCGGGAAGTTCACCGACGAAGTCGAGGTGCCGTTGTCGCTGTACTTGACCAGCTTTTCAGCGACTTCAACGCCAATATTGGCTTGTGCCTCCAGGGTTGATCCGCCCACATGCGGCGTCAGAATGACGTTGTCAAACCCACGCAAGGGTGACTCGAAGACATCGCCGTTGCTGCGTGGCTCAACCGGAAACACATCAATGGCCGCGCCCAATAATCGGTGATTGGCTAAGGCCTCGGACAACACATCGATGTCCACCACGCTGCCGCGTGAGGCGTTGATCAAGACGCTGCCCTGCTTCATGACGGCCATTTCAGTAGCGCCCATCATCCATTGTGTGGCGCGTGTTTCGGGCACATGCAGGCTGACCACATCACTGATGGCAAGCAACTCATGCAGGCGGGGTATTTGACGGGCATTGCCAAGCGGAAGTTTGGTCACGACGTCAAAAAATACCACTTTCATGCCCAGCGCTTCGGCCAGCACCGACAGCTGTGTCCCGATCGAACCATAGCCGATGATGCCGAGCGTCTTGCCGCGTATTTCGTAAGCGTTGTCGGCCGATTTGAGCCACTCACCGCGGTGTGCTGAGGCGCTTTTTTCAGGTATGCCGCGCATCAGCAAAATCGCTTCAGCCAAGACCAGTTCGGCGACTGAGCGGGTGTTGGAGTAAGGCGCATTGAACACCGCAATGCCTCGCTGCCGTGCTGCGGCCAGATCAACTTGGTTGGTGCCAATGCAAAAACAGCCTACTGCGGCCAGCTTGGGCGCATGCGCAAAGACATCTTCTGTGAGCTGTGTGCGTGAGCGAATGCCGAGAAAGTGCGCGTCAGCCAAACGTGCCTTGAGTTCAGCATCGGGCAGCGAACCCGTGACGCTGTCGATGCTTGTGTAACCGGCAGCACGGATCACATCTTCGGCCGAAGGATGAACGCCTTCGAGCAGCAAAAAATGGATTTTGTTTTTGTCGATGGATGTCTTGCGCAAGGAAATCTCCGGAGGGTTGAATTGCCGCCCAGGCAATGCCAGAGACGTCAATCCAGTATGTCGGAAAGTGTCTCTGGGTGATTGCAGGGCCGCCAACAAGCCGGAAATGAAAAGGACATCAAGGACCTGCCCTTGCACAGTCAAGATGCGTGAAAGCGTTCCCGAAAGGCGGTGCAAAAGTCCGGGGTGCCTGTGATGGACAAGCTCACGCTGTGACGCGCGGCACCGGCGGCTTGGGGCTGAAGACTCAGTTCACCGCTGTCTTTATCAAAGTCCAAAGCGTCAACAGCGCTGAATTCGCGCCAGCCTTGCAAGTCGTAATCCCATTCGCCGCCTTCGTCGAGCGGTGCACGTTGGGCGTCAAAAGCGTCGTGCGCCCAAGCCAGAACGGTGACCACTTCGGCCAGCACTGCTGGGTTGAGGGTCGCTGTTGTAGCGGCCAGCGCGTCAAACGTGCCGACACCGTCCGCGTCTTCGCTGTAGTCGAACTCGAGATATGTCAGGCCCATGCGGAATCAGCGAGCCGGCGTTACCAGCAGCAGTTCCGGGTGCACCTGTTGCTGCAGTCGCTCAGGTTCTGATTGATGTGTGGGTGCGAGGCCGAATTTGGCCAGCGTGTCCTGAGTCCACGCAAAGTAGGTGACATTGGCCAACAGGAGCAACAAAATAAGCAGTTTCAACATAAGGTGTCCTCTGCCTTCAAGGGCGATGCATCGGTAGTCTCACCGATGGGTTCATTGAACATGGTCGGCCGGACGCACGCTGACTTCCAGGCTGCTGATGTCGCGCAGCCCGCTCTGGGTCTGTAAAGACAAGGCGCCGTGCGCGCCAACGCCACAAGCTGTGCCCTCGGTGCCATCTGAAAGTTTGACCCAGCGTCCTGCGAGTGCATCGCGGGCGGCGAAGCGCGCCCGAAAAGGTGCAAAGCCTTCGCGTTCAAACGCCAACACGGCTTGGACCAGCGGTGCCGCCACCGCTTGCAGCGCCCAAGCCGCGTCGACGCCCGGCCACAAGGCTTGCAGCGACGTAGCAGCCATCGGACGGGGTGCTTGCGTGTCGTCAAAAGCCGACGAAACCGCAGGAGAAAAGTCTTCTTCGGGCAATGTCACATTCAGGCCGACGCCAATCACCACGTAGCGTTGATCGCC
>CANCCE010000220.1 GCA_947374505.1 Comamonadaceae bacterium
TTGGAGCGACGGACCTGGAACTTCACAGCGACATTCGGCGCAGACGGTGTCAACACCACAGGATGGTCAGGCGAGCGAACCACCTTGCCGTCAACCTGGGTTTCAAAGACCGCCAACACCTTGCCTTTGAGGTCGGTTTTGATCAGATAAGGTCCAAACTCGTCGCCAATCCACAGCGAGCCACCAGCGATCTGAAAACTCTCGGTGTCAAAGTCAGAACCCGTCAGGTAGCGCTGTTGGCTGCCTTCGTGAACGATGCGAAAAGGCACCTTGCGGTCTGGGTCGTGCAAGAACACCGTCTCAAGTCGCTTGAACTGACCCGACTTGAAGTCAACGCTGTAGCGATTCAGGTACAGCATGAAGTCCGGCGAATTGACTTTTGAGCCCGCGCCGTTGTCGGTCAACAACCAGTAGCTGCCATCGGCCATGCGTTTGATGCCCGAGTGTCCCTGCGCCGGCTGGCCTTTAAAAGGCAAGAAAACGCCGGTCGGACGGCCTGCGGACAGACCCTCAACACTGCCGGTTTTATCGACCCGTTGGCCGGTGGTGAATTTCCCACTCACCCGCAGATCAGCCGGCGCATCTTTAGGTGCCGGGATGATGGTTTGAGCTGGCATCAGAGCGTGGCCGCTGAGCGTTGCGGGAAAGGCGGTTTGAGCTGCTGCCAGCAAGGGCGCGGCGCTCAGCCCAATCAGCAAAAGTGCACGTTGAATAGAAATGCAAGACATCATCAAAGACCCTTTTTAAAAATCGCTGGACGTCTAAAAGCGTCGTCCAGCTAAGGCCAGTTTGGTGTGCAGGTTTGACGACCTCATGTCAACTTCATGTCAATTCGACATGGCTATAGAAGGCCTGCGAGGCTGGCTTATTTGTCGATTTCGATCAAGCGGACAGAAAAAGGCAGGCGCTGACGGACATCGACCGTCACGTGAACTGCGCGCACATCACCTTCGCCAGGGACCACCAGCCGGGTCAAATTTTTCAATGGCTTTTTATTCAAAGTGAAGGCTTGGTCAAATCGGAACACATGGCTGTCGCCATGAATCAACAGCACAGGAATAGCGGCCTCAGCGGCCAGCGGCAGCAAGGTGTTGCCGATGCTGTTGAGAAAGCCAGAGTGACCCGGAAAGTCCGCCACGATGGACTTGCTTTCAAACACATCAGCCTGCATGGCAAAGACAATGGCCTTGGCCGAAGACTGCTTCGCAGACGCAAAGGCATCCCGAATCCAAGCCACATTGGCCTTGTCACGTTCAAAAAATTCTGCCACTGCAGCGGGGTCACGGACCTCGAAATTATTGTTGCTGCCAACGATGTGCAAGGTCACGAAAAGCACCTGCTGGTAAAGCCAGCGCTGGTTCTCAATAAATTTGGCGTATGACGCATCCGCAGTGGACTGATTTTGCAACTGCAGAGGTGCTTTGCCCAAAGACTGGCCGGGCGTGAAGAAACGTTGCCGCAGCGCTTGCAAGCGCTCTTGCGGGTCGTAGGCACCGTTGTTGGCACGGTGGCAATCCGTCCAATCGTTGTCACCCGGGGTGTAGATGACGGCAGCCTCAAACAGCTTGAAGTGGCCCACTTGGGCTTGTGAATCCTGATCAGAACACGGCGTCGAGCCTGACTTGAAGTCACCGACATGAATCGAAAATGGAGGATGCATCTTGTTGATCGTGCCGATCAATGCCCTGTAAGGAGGGTACGCATGCGCTTCATCACCATAGGGCATGTCGCCCAAGGCAACGAAGCTGAAGGGCTGGGCATGCACCGAAAAAGCGGCAAGAAGGCCGAGGCTAAGCCAAAAAAGACGGGGAATTTTTTTCATCACTACAATTTTTTTCGGTTTAGGTCGCAGCCGGAGGACGCTTTTATTTCTTTGTCGAAGCCTGTAATCCGACCGGTAGCACAACCCCTTTGACGGCGGCTTGGGCCAGCTTGAAGAAAACATCGGTGTTGTCGATCACGCCGGTGAACGAATAAGCGCCCGGGCCGAAAGCTGACAGTGGAATATCACTGGCGGTGTGCACTGCACTGTTGCCAGGCACCTGACCGGTGATCATGAACTTTCCATGCTCGTCGCGCTGGCTGGGGTCGGCCGGGTAAGCCGCCAGCGGTTGTGTTTTGATGAACGGTTGTTGACTGTCCTGCACTGGCAGCGGGTTCGTGCGATAGTCTTCAAAGCGGTCTGAGTTGGCGCCGTAAGCCACCAGCAGGCGATGGTCAATGTCCGTGGTTTCCGGGTAGCCGTCGGCAGCGATGCGGTATTTGGGGAAACCAGCAGTTTCATAAATGCCGACGGTTTTGTCGCGCAAAGCCGCCCCTCCATCGCGCACCAACTCTTGCAAGCGGGCATCACTGACAAGGGAGCCGCCGATGAGTGCCACACCAGCACATTCATGATCAGCGGTCACGATGACCAAGGTGTCGCCGCGTTTCGCCGCAAAGGCTTGGGCCAGTTTCACGGCACGGTCGAATTCAATGGTGTCCAGCAACCAGCGTTCCGTGTCCATCGCGTGGGCTTGTTTGTCGATCGACGCGCCCTCTACCATCAACACAAAACCTTCCTTTTTCTTTTCCAACACACGCAGCGCAGTGGTCGTCATCTCGTCGAGCATGGGTTGGTCTGGAAAGCCGTAATCGTCGACGACACGGTTCTTGCCATCGTTGCCCAAGCCCTGACCTTTGTGACGCCGGCCGTCAATTTTGTCCAGGGCGACGTTCATGTTGGAGTGAGAAAACAGGCCGAGCAAATGGCTGGTCTTTTGGCCGTCAATCGCATCCATCTCGGTTTTGTTACCCGCGTAAGCAAAACCAGCGGCTTGAAAGTCGGCCAGCAAGTTGCGGTCTTTGTCTTTGCGGCCGGGCGCTGCGCCCCAAGCTTTGACGATGTCAGCGGTATGGGCATCGGTGTCAGAAAACGCATAGTCAGTTTTATCGCCGCGGGCTGAACCCGGCGTGCTAGCGGGTAAAAACCACTTGCGTCCGCCGCCCATCAGCACGGACAAGCCGCTGAGCTTTCGATCGTCCAAGTACTGGTCGACAATGCCGGTCCCAGCGCCACGGTTGCTGGTGTGAATCGCATTGGCAGCGGGCGTCGCGTCGAACACATCAGACGTGGTGACCAAGCCAAGCGCTTTGCCTTGGGTACGGTGCAGATATTCGCTCAGGTATTCGATGCGGGGGTTGTCAAAAGCATCCAGCGTGTCGTCGGGGAATACCCCTTCTTCGTTGTTGTTGTTTTTGTTGCCCAGCGCGTAAGCACTCATGCCGGGGGCTGAGTCTGTGACGATCGAGTTGAGGGATGCCGTTTTGACCATGCCGGTGACGGGGAATGTGTCCATCGCTAAAGGCTGGACCACCTTGCCCTGAGCATAGCCACCGGCCACGATGCGGGCCGCCGTGCGCTGTGCCGCGCCCATGCCATCACCCAGCATGATGATGATGTTTTTGATCTTTTGCCCGCCGACCACCAGCGGTACGATTTCAAAGTTGCCTTTGGCACTGACGGTCTGGCCGTCGCTTTGAGTCGCAGTCACCGTGAAGGTATGAACGCCTTGTTGGGTCACGCTGAGAGCTCGGCTAGAAACGATGGCTGCGTTGGCCTGTACGCCTTTGTTGCAGAACGCTTCGCAGGTCTTGATGGCGACGTTGGCCGTGAGCGCCTTGCCGTCGATGGCAAAGCGGGCTGCGGTGATGGTTTTGCTGGCGTCGTCCGGCCGCACCGTGGCTTGCAGGTCAAAGCGTTGGCCAGGCAAAAAGCGCGCAACAATCGGGCCGTCTGCGTGACCGCTGAACAACTCGCTTGGCGGCGTCAGGCGGGTGACGCTGGGTGCGGCTTGCGCAGCTGTGCTGGCCAAGACGCATAAGGTGATGGCCGCGAGTCGATGCAAGGATGCGGGAATCGGGTGAGACATAGGGTTATCCAACTCAGTAGGAGGGTTAAAACAAGGAATCAATGCGCGTGTTGTTGATCTTCAAAGTAGCGCGTCAGCTCAGTGCTGTCCATGCCGCGGGTGGCCTCTGCGGGTAATACCAGCCGGACCCAAGAAACGCGGCCATCGGTTTCTTCTAAGCGGCCCACGCTCAAGTGACCGGTGACCGACATCAGGCCGCGCGCATAGGGAATCAGCCAATCTTTTTGAGCATCGTCCAGGTAGACAGTGACCAGCGCAGCAGGCAAGTCATCGGCCTCGCCGTCGGCATGCTCGCTCATTTGCACGGGGCGTGGCGACAACATGAAGCGCCCCAGATGGGGGACTTCTTGCTGCACCATGTAGCCGGTGATGCGCACCCTCTGGCTGTTGGCGGAACTCAGCTTGGGGCTCATTTCCAAGCCTTTCGAGCCGATCGGCTGATTGAAGAATTCTTTAAAAAGAAGCTCTGGAGCAACCTGCGCTGAAGCCGAAATACAGAATAAACAAACGGAAAGACTGATGAGAAACTGTCGCATGTCGATTAATAAAAAACTAATTTAATCGGGAATCGTATTCTTTGTATAAGTCAGTTGTGTGAAAGTTCTCAGGACTTTGCATCTGCGCTCATGCTCAGTTGCAACACCGTGACTTTGAGCGAGTCAGTGATGCGTTCAACACGTTCCTGGAAAAGGTTGAAGAACATCAAGCCCACCACCGCAATACCGATGCCCAG